>CALWOR010000009.1 GCA_944383205.1 uncultured Oscillospiraceae bacterium
TTTCTTATCCGGTGATGGTAGTACCTGCCGAGCGCTGGCCCAGCATATGCAGCAGCAGGGCGTGCTCCACTCGTCCGTCCAGAATGGAGACCTCTCCTACGCCTGCGCGGATAGCGTGGACACAGCCCCGGACCTTGGGGGCCATGCCCCCGGCAATAAGGCCGGCGTCAATGAGTTCCTCCGCCCGCTTGATGTCCATGCGGTCCACGGCGGTCTTGCTGTTATGGCTGTCAATGAGGATGCCGCCCACATCGGTGAGGAAAACCAGGTGCTCTGCCCCAAGGGACTCGGCCACCGCCCGTGCGGCGTCGTCGGCGTTGCAATTGAGGCTTCCGCCATTCTCTCCCAGGGCAATGGGGGAAACGACGGGGACAAAGTCGGCGTCCAGCAGGGTATTGAGCACCTTGGGATTGACCCGGGTGATCTCCCCTACCCTTCCCAGAGTCGGGTCCTTTACTGCAGCGGTAATAAGGCCGCCGTCTTTACCAGACAGCCCTACGCCGGACACTTCAAGTCTGGCCAGGTCGGCCACGATGGCCTTGTTTACCTGGGCGGACAGGGCCATTTCCGCCGTTTCCAGAGTGGATTCGTCGGTGTAGCGGTAGCCGTTTACAAAGTGGGTGGGGATCCGGAGTTTGTCCAGAAGGGCGGTAATATGCTTTCCACCTCCGTGTACCAGCACCACCCGCATACCTACCATCCGCAGAGCAGCCACATCCTGAAGGGTGGTATCCTGTTGGGACTGGGCCCCAATGGCGGAGCCGCCGTATTTCACCACCACGGTCTTCCCCTCGTGGCGCTTTAGGATGGGCAGGATGGACAGAAGATTTCGCACCTTCTCCATACCGTCCAGGCCGTGGGCCACATCATATTCCTGCAGGAAGCTGTGGACATAGTCCACATCGGAGGGGGTGTCGATATACTGGGTGCCCCGCTTCTGCCGGGTCTCCGCCCCCTTGCCGGTGATGAGCAGGACAGAGGGCTCCCGGCAGCCCAGAATGGCCTGTCGGATGGCCTCTCCCCGGTTGGGCTCGATGGAATATTCGCAGTTTTGGGCCGCCACATGGCCGGCGATCTCCCGGCAGATGTCAAGGGTGTCCTCCTCCCCGCTGTCTTCCTCGGTGAGGATGACCAGGTCGGAGTATTTTCCTGAGATTTCCCCCAGGTCCCGCCGCCGGTCCAAAGCCTTTTTTCCAGGGCAGCCGAAGACGGTGACCACCCGCCGACCGGGGTACTCCGCCTGGACGGAGCGGAAGAGGGTCTCAAAGCTCATTCGGTTGTGGGCATAGTCCACAATGGCGATGACGGTGTCGTCGGCATTGGAATAGACCTCCATCCGGCCCGGGACCCGGGCCTTCATCAGCCCCACATAAATGCACCGCTCGGGGATCTGGAGTCCCTCGCATACGGCGATGGCGGCCAGGGCGTTTTCCACATTGAACAGCCCCGGCATGGTCAGCCGGAACTCACGGAAAAAGCGGCGGGTCCGCACGCGGAACAGAATGTCGTTGCCCCGCTTGCGTATCTGGGAGGCATATACATCTGCCTGTTCGTTCTTCTGGGAAAAGGTAAATACCGGTTTTCCCGCTGCCCGGGCGGCAGCAAGGATCCGGTCGGCATGGTCACAGTCCAGATTGACACAGTTCACCGCCCCCTGGTCGAAGATCCGCAGCTTGGAGGCAAAATAGTCCTCAAAGTCCGGATGCTCGATGGGGGAAATATGGTCGTAGCCGATGTTGAGGAAACAGGCAGCGGCAAAGTCGGTGCACAGACTTCGGTGATATTTCAGCGCCTGACTGGAGACCTCCATAGTGAGATACTCCATCCCGGTCTCCACCCCATGGGCAAAGTGCCGCTGGAGGTCCAGGGGTTCCGGCGTGGTCAGGTGGGACTCAAAGCGTTCCACACCGTCATAGGTGTCGATGGAAGAGACGATGCCGCTTTCCTTTCCGCCTTTTTCTGCCATGTATTCGTCCAGAATATATTTCAGGTAGTAGGCGGTGGAGGATTTCCCCTTAGTTCCGGTAAGACCGATAACTTTCAGCTTGCCGGAGGGGTGGTCGTAAAAGAGGTCGGCCAGGGGGGCGATGGTCCGGCGCATGTCGGACACCAATATACCGGGCAGACCGGACTGGGGATACGGAACCTGACTCACATAGGCGATGGCTCCCTTGTCCCGGGCCATGTCCAGAAATTCCGGTTTGAAATGAGCACCCTTGCAGATAAACAGAGTGCCCGGCACTACCTCCCGGGAGTCGTAGGACACCAGATCTACCGGGAGAGAGGGATCTATTTCCCCGGGAATGGGGGCGGCCAGCAGATCCTGTTTCTCCAGCAAAGTGAGATATTCCTTCAGCGTGTGTACCATAGCGCACCTCTTACTTAATGAAAATATGGCGAAGGGGCTTGCCGCAGGCCTGGACCGCCCGCTCAGCCAGGACAGCCATGGCGTCGGTGTAGAACGGAGGCAGGTGGTGCTTGTCCGCAAAGACGGACAGCTCTGTGCAGGCCAGCACCCCGCAGTCGCAGACCTGGTTCAGCAGATCCTGGTGGATGGCCGCAAACTTTTCAGGGTCCCCGTCCCGCCCAGCCTTGATGTCGTCGTAAATAAGGGACATGACCAGCTCCTGAGCCTGGGGAGAAGGGATCACAGCCTGTATTCCCATGGCGGAAAATTCCTTTTGGTAGAGGCCGGTCTGGATGGTGCCGTCGGTGGCCAGTATGCCGGGGCGCTTGAGTCCCTGAGCGGCCAGTACCTTGGCGGTCTCCCGGATCATGTGGATGATGGGAATGGAAATCTGCGCCTGCACCTGATCCAGAAAGAAGTGGGAAGTGTTGCAGGGGACCGCAATGGCGGTGCAGCCCGCCCGCTCCAGAAGCTGGGCATCGGAGAGCAGCCGCTGAAAGACCGTCTCCCGTGCCCGTTCACTGCCAAGAACGGCCGCAGTGCGGTCAGGCATGCCGCTGTCCGATAGGATCAGGGCGTTGACATGCTCCTGATCGGTGTGGGCGTCGGTGCGGTCGATCACAAACTGATAAAAGGTATTGGTGGCCTGAGGCCCCATGCCTCCCAGGACGCCGAGACGATATTCCATAGCTTAATCCTCGCTGGGTACTTTGTTGTACTGGTCAAACCGTTTGATATTGCCCAGGTGATTTTTCCAAACCCGCAGCCGACGCTTCAGGGAGCTGTCCCCGGAGTAGACCAGGGAGTGACAGTCGGCGCCGGCTTTGATAAGGGCGCGCATCTCCTGATGGTACTTCTTGGGGGTGAATTTGAAGGCCACCTTCCGGGGCACCATCCGCCAGAGAGAGCGGTTTTTTGTAATGAGGAAGGGGAGCTCTCTCCCCTCTACACAGTCCTCCACCACCAGTTTTGCGATATTGTGTCCGGCACCGGTGACATAGTAGTTGCTGCGCCCCTGGCGGCAGTTGATCTCAAAGGCCTTGTACTTGCCGTCCCGGCTGTCAAATTTGATGTCGAAGTTGGAAAAGCCGACAAAGTGGAGGTCTTCCAGAAGGGACTTGATCTTCAATTCCAGGGCCTCGTCGTGTTCGGTAATAATAACGGCGTGGTTGCCGATGCCGTGGGGAGAGTGTTCCTCCAGCAGTACATGGCCCAGACACATGAGCTTGACCTTGCCGGTGTGGTCGGAGTAGTTGGTCAGCACCCGCATATAGCTGTCGTCGCCAGGGATAAACTCCTGCAGAACCATGTGGTCGGGGTAACCGGCGGCGTACACATGGTCCAGGCTTTCCAGCAGCTCCTCCCAGCTCTGACAGATGTACACCTTGGCCAGAGAGTGGTCGCCGCAGGCCCAGTAGGCCACACTGTCGGCAGGTTTGGCGATGTATGGGGGTCCCCAGGGCAGGGAGAAGTCATGGCCCATGGACTTGTCATAAATAAAAGTAGCCGGGTGGTCCACCCCGTGCTGGTCACACAGCTGGTAAAACTTCTCCTTATTGATGAGGGTGTCCAACAGTTCTCCGTCAATATAGGGGGCGATCACATTCTCAGGCAGCGAATCCCTGCAGTGGGCACACAGCTGGACATAGCTGTCCCCGCAGCCCAGAAGGAGTACCTTTTTGTCGGGGAATTCCCGTGCTACCGTCTCCACATTCCGGCGGAAGGCAGCCATGTCCTCATTTTCAGCACAGACCCGATAGTCAATGATGGCGCTGCCGTGGCAGGGGAAGGAGGGATATTTGCCATAAGCAATGGAACGAACGCCGTAGGCCTCATGAAAAGCCCGGGCCACGCTGTATACATTGATGTCCCCGCCAAACAGCAGGGGCTGAAAGGAAAGAGTTTGGTTCATATCAATAACGACTTCCTTTGTTGTGGAATGTATGAATAAAGCGGGAAATACCGGGGCGGGAGGCAGCTCTCCCGCCCCGGTCAGATTCATCGGTATTCGATCTGACAGCCCTTGGCAAACAGGGGGTCCAAATCAAAAATGGCCAGATCACCGCTGGAGCATTTGAGATTGGTCACATCCAGCAGGGTTTCCCCGGCGCCGATGGGGCCCAAAAGTCTGGCCCGCTGGTCGCCGATGCGCACCGTGCGGTTTTTAGACCGGCGCCAGGCGTGGAAAAAGGCCCAGAAGCCGCTCTCACGGGTACGGGCCACGCCGTATCCGTGCTGGTAGCCTACAGGAAGCACCGCCACCCGAGTGGGCTTTTTCAGGACAATGGGACGATCGGTGCCGATGATGTGCCCCTTGGGCAGCCAGCGCACCTCGGTCAGGGGGGCCTCCCCATAGCCCACAGTTTTCAGCCGGTCGTCCTTGGTTCTCCGGCACCGGCCCAAAATGGCCGAGCCTGCCCGCACCGCATCCAGCCGGGCACTGTCATTGTGCAGCAGAGCAAAGGAGCCAGCGGCGTGGACGATCCCAGTTTCGAACCCGGCATGGTGAACGATGTCCAATACCTTGGAGAACTGCTGCAGCTGCTGGGCGGCCTCAGCGTCGTTGAGTCTGGCGGCGTGGAGCTGGGTGTAGATACCGGAAAGAGCCACATTGGGCAGCGAGCGGTAGGCCAGAAGGATCTTTTCCGGTTCGCCGACCAAAAAACCGCCGAAGCCCATGCCGGTGTCCACCTGGATGTGGGCGTCTACCACAGTGGAGCGGTTTTCAGCCAGGGCGTTGAGGGCCATGCCGGTGTCCACGGAGGAGATGGTACACACTACATTCAGATCTACCAGCCTCTCCAGCTCCTCACGGTCGGTGGTGGAGCGGAGCATGAGGATTTCCTCATCCACAAAGCCCGCCTGGCGAAGCTTCTCAGCCTCTTTAATTTCAGACACGGCAAAGCGGCCGATGCCCTCTGCCCGCAGTAGCTGGGCCAGAGCGACAATGCCTGCCCCTCCGCCGTCGCCGGTGAGCACGCCGTAGATGGCCGCCCCGGCGGCCCTGTCTTTGATGATGGAGAGGTTATGCTTCACCGCCGACTTGTCGATGACCAGCTTGCGCATAAAAAGGCCCCCTTTGTCTGTCGTGGGATGGTTCTGTTTATCTGCGGGATGAGTTCATTTCCTGCCTCTGCGGCATACCATATCACTTTATTTTACCACCTTTTCCGGGAAATAGCAATGGATAAGGTGAGCGGGAGGGGTGATATGCCCGGTTTCGGTTGCATTTCAGGGGCGCTTGGTGTAAAATATACCCACGCTGTGAGAAATTATCATACCAATAATCATACTGGAAAGGGGCGCATGAATGATGGACGATAAAGTAAAAGACCTGCTGGATCGAATTCGGGGAACTGCCAGCGTGGCGGCTGACGCCGCTGCCGACACTGCCAGAGTGGCGGGGAAAAAGGCCGGCCAGATGGTGGATGTGGCCAAGCTGAATGTACAGCTTTTTGATTTGAATGGAGATTATAATGACATTATGCGCCAGCTGGGCCAGGTGATGTATGATACCCACAAGGGACAGGCACCCGAGGGAGATCCGGTGACCCAGCTGCTGCTCAAGGCGGACGAGCTCTCGGAAAAGATTGCCGAAGTAAAGGCCCGCATTGCGGACCTGCGCCAGGCGCAGTCCTGCCCGGCCTGCGGCGCACCCTGCGGGAAAAACGACAAGTTCTGCCGTACCTGCGGTCAGCAGCTGTAAGGAGGAGTATAGATGGATTATACCATGGAGCAATATCAGGCCAGCGCCCAGGCCATTCGCAGCCGCCTGGGGGACTTTGTCCCCAAGGTGGCCATGGTGCTGGGTTCCGGCCTTGGCTATTTAGGGGATGAGGTGGAAAACCCCATTGCCATCGACTATAAGGATATCCCCCACTTCAAGTCCTCCACCGCTCCCGGGCACAAGGGAAGGCTGGTATTTGGAACTCTGGAGGGACAAAAGGTTGCGGTGATGCAGGGGCGCATGCACCACTATGAGGGCTATTCCTATGAGGAGGTGTCCTATGGAGTGCGGGTGCTGCGCCTTCTGGGATGCGACACTCTGATCGTTACCAACGCCGCAGGCTGTGTCAATACCCAGTGGGAGGCGGGGGATCTGATGCTCATTACCGATCAGATCAAGCTCTTTTCCGAGTCTCCCCTTCGGGGGGAGAACCTGCCCGCCTTTGGCGACCGGTTCCCCGACGCTTCCCACCTCTACACCCTGCGTCTGCAGGAGCTGGCCCGCCGCACTGCCCGGGAAATGGGGATCCCGCTGCGGGAGGGAGTCTATTTCTATTGTTATGGTCCCCAGTATGAGACGCCCGCGGAAGTTCGTGCGGCCCGGATTTTGGGCGGAGACGCGGTGGGCATGTCCACCGCCCCTGAAGTGATTGTGGCCGGCCACTGCGGCATGGAGGTATTGGGTCTCACTCTGCTCTCCAATATGGCAGCTGGCATTCTGGACCAGCCTCTCAGTGAGAAGGAAGTGCTGGATGCAGCCGAGGCCGCCAGAGAGAAATTCTCCGGCTTGGTGCGAGCCTGTCTGAAAAAACTGTAAGGAGTTTTCCTATGTCTGTTCTGTTCCAAAATGTGACCGTCCTTACCATGGATCCCGCCCAGCCTCTGCTGAAAGACGCCTATGTGGCAGTGGAGGGGACAAAGATCGCCTATGTGGGAAATCAGCGTCCTCAGGGGAAGTTTGACCGGGTGGTGGACGGAGCCGGACAGGTGCTTATGCCCGGCCTGATCAACTGCCATACCCATGTGCCCATGACATTGATGAGAGGCTATGGCGGCGGGTATGATCTCCAGCACTGGCTCAGCGACTTTATTTTTCCCGCTGAGGCCAAGCTGGACGAGCGTGCGGTGGCTGCCGGAGCTGCTCTGGGTCTGGCAGAGATGATTGCCTCGGGCACCACCTGTATCGTGGACATGTATATGAAGACGGATACCATTGCCGAGCAGGTGATGAAGGCGGGAATCAGCGCCAATCTCTCCTGCGGCGGGCTGTATTTCGGAGCACCCGAGGACTTCTCCCCTGACACATGCAGCGACTGCCGCACGCAAATAGAACTGGCGGAGAAATGGCATGGGGCAGGAGACGGACAGATTTTGGTGGATGCCTCTATCCATGCGGAGTACACCTCCAGCGCTCCCCTGTGGCAGTGGACGGCGGATTTTGCCGCTCGGAAGGGACTTGGAATGCATGTCCATATCTCCGAGACCAAGCTGGAACATGAGCAGTGCCTGGAGCGCCACGGCAAGACCCCTGTGGCTGTTCTGGACCAGTACGGTGTGTGGGAGCAAGGGGGCACTGCCGCCCATTGTGTATGGGTGAGTGATGAGGACATGGACATCATGGCCCGAAAGCACATTACCGCCGCCCATAACCCCGTATCCAATTTGAAGCTGGGCTCCGGTGTGGCCCGGGTGCCCCAGCTGCTGAAGGCGGGGGTCAATGTGACCCTGGGTACCGACGGGGTGTCTTCCAACAACAGCGGGGACCTGTTTGAGGAGATCAAGCTGGCGGCCATGCTCCACAAGGGAGTCAACCGGGATCCAATGGCGGTGACTGCCCATCAGGCCCTGGAGATGGCCACGGTAAACGCTGCCCGGACTCTGAGACGGAATACGGGAGTCGTGGCGGCTGGGAAATTGGCCGATCTCATTCTGGTGGATTTTACCCATCCCGGACTGACTCCATGCCACGATGTGGAGGAAAATCTGGCTTTTTCCGCCCGGGGAGCCGATGTGTCCATGAATATGGCTCGGGGCAAAATCATATATGAAAAGGGAGTGTTTTTGACTTTGGACATGGAGCAGATCCGGTCCGAAGTGGAAAATTATGCCCTGCCCCGTATTTTTGGTTGATGTAGGAGGCTTCCTATGGCCCAGCGAAATTCTCCTCCCCGCCGTTTGAGCGGACAGAAGCAAAGCACCTTTTTTGGAGGCGCCGCTATTCTGGCGGTGGGGATCCTGGTAGTAAAGCTCATCGGCATGTTCTATAAAATCCCGCTGACCAATATCATTGGGGAACAGGGCACTGCCGACTTCAATAACGCCTATTATATCTATTCTGTCCTTCTGACCATTTCTACGGCGGGACTTCCTGTGGCGGTTTCCAAGCTGGTCAGCGAAGCCAATGCCGTGGGCCGGCGCAATCAGGTGCGGAAGATCTTCCGTCTGTCCCTGACCCTGTTTCTGGCTCTGGGGGCAATCTCCTTTGTGATCATGTTTTTCCGGGCGGATCTGCTGGCGGACATGATGCATGACGGGAAAGCGGCGGCGGGAATCCGGGCGCTTGCACCGGCGGTGGTCTGTGTGGGATGCCTGTCCGCTTTCCGGGGCTATGCCCAGGGACACGGAGACATGGCGCCTACTGCGATTTCCCAGATCATTGAGGCGCTGTGCAAGCTGGTGGTGGGGCTCGCCCTGGCTTTCTGGCTTATCAAGGCGGGGCAAGGGGCGGATATGGCTGCCGCCGGGGCCATTACCGGCGTTACTGTCGGCACTGTTGTGGCGGTGGCTTACATGGCCTTTCATCATGTGCGCAAAAATTTGGAGGAGCCACGGCTTTCTCGGGATGTTCCGGACAGCGCCGGGGATATTCTAAAAGAAGTGCTGCGCATCGCCATTCCCATTACCCTCAGCTCCTCTATGGTTGGGATCGTTACGGTCATTGATTCCGCTCTGGTACAGGGACAGGTCCAAAAGGTGCTGTTGGAGGACCCGGGCAGTTGGGCGCTGTACGCGGGGGTGGCGGATTTTACCCCCCTGAAAGAGGCGGTGGAGACCTGGACAAAGGCTTTGGAACCGGGGACGGCTGCCAATATGGCCACGCTGACCGAACAGGTGAAAGCGGCTGCGGCTGCCCAGGCTCCCACAGCCCTCCAAACTGCCGCACTGGCTCTGGACGAGGCCTTGCAGGACCTCAGCCGGACCCTGTATGGAAACTACTCCGGCGCCATCAACATTTATAATCTTCCCACTGCCCTGATGGCTGCCATCACAGCCTCGGTGATTCCCGCTGTTTCCGGCGGCCTGGCCCGCCGGGACCGGAGAGGGGCGGCCCGGATCTCCGGTTCTGCTCTGCGTATCACAGCTCTGCTGTCCTTCCCCATGGGAGTTGGCCTGTTTGTGCTGGGTGTCCCTATCATTCGTCTGCTCTTTGCCAGTCTGAATGCGGAGCTGGCCGGTTCGCTGCTGTCCACCCTGGGGCTGACGGCTATTTTTTCCTGCGTCACCCTGGTGTGCAATTCTGTGCTCCAGGCCTACGGCTTTGTGATCCTGCCTGTCATTGTGATGGTGCTGGGAGGTATTGTAAAGATCGTCACCAATTACAACCTGGTGGGTATGGCTCAGATCGGAATCTATGGGGCGCCTACCGGCAGTGTATTGTGTTTCGCTCTGTGCCTGGTGTTGGATCTGCTCATCATTGCCCGGGTCATCCCTCATCGCCCCAAGTTTGGCCCGATTTTTATCAAGCCTTTCCTGGCCTCTGCTGTGATGGGCGCAGCGGCCTGGGCGGTTTATGGCCTGATGTACCGGGTGCTGTCCCATGTGCCGGAGGGCGGGACAGAGCGCGTCATTTCCTGGGGCGGCAACGCGCTGGCCACCATGGGAGCTATTGCGGTGGCCATGGTGGTGTATGTTGCCTTGGTGGTGGCGCTGCGGGCGGTCTCCCGGGAGGATCTGTCTTTGATGCCAAAAGGGGATAAAATTGCAAGACTGCTCCGATTATAAGGAAAATTGCCATAAACAGGAAGAAAAATGAGAAAATTGAACTGTTTATTTTGTCTGCCTGGGGAAAAAACAAAAATAGCTTGATAAGGAAGAAAAACTGTGGTAAATTCTCAATGTAACGCCCGCTATTATATGGACGATTTGCTGAAAATCATGAAAACGCTCCGTGCACCCGGAGGCTGCCCCTGGGACCGGGAACAGACCCACCAGTCCATCCGGCAGAACATGCTGGAAGAGGCCTATGAGGCCGCAGACGCCATTGACCACAATGATATGGACAATCTGAAGGAAGAACTGGGCGATGTTCTTTTGCAGGTGGTGTTTCACGCCTGTATGGCGGAAGAAAACGGACAGTTTACCTTTGAAGATGTAGTGGATGGTGTCTGCAGGAAGCTGGTATATCGCCACCCTCATGTGTTCGGAACAGTAGAGGCTGAGAATGCCCAAGGGGCGCTGTCCGCTTGGGACGCCCAAAAGCGCCTGGAGAAGGGCCAGCGCACCACAGCTGATGCCATGGATGCTGTTGCGCAGGCCATGCCTGCTCTCATTCGGGCAGAAAAGATTCAGGGGAAAGCGCAAAAGGCGGGCTTTGACTGGGAGGAGGTCGCGCCCGCTCTGGACAAGCTGGCAGAGGAAGTGGACGAGCTTCGCCAATCCATTCGGGAGCATTCCAATGTGGAGGAGGAGCTGGGAGATCTGCTTTTTGCCGCTGTGAAGGTGGGCAGGTTTGCCGGAGTGGAGAGCGAGACAGCCCTGCAAAAGGCCAGCGGGAAATTTATCCGCCGTTTTCGCAGAATGGAGGAACTGACAGCCCGCCCGCTGGAAGAACTGGATATACCTGAGTTGGAGCGGCTGTGGCGGAAGGTCAAAAGCGAAGAGCGATGACTGTAGTAACATGAAACTTAAAAGTCCCGACCTGCGGGGCTTTAAGTATAGATCAGAGGCAGTCAGGCAAGGCTGCCAGGATGTACAGGAGGAAAAATAACATGAATAAGACCGAACTGATCGCTGCCGTGGCCGAGAAGGCCGAGCTGTCCAAGAAGGACGCTGAGGCCGCCATTACCGCTACCTTCGAGGCCATTACCCAGGCTCTTCAGAAGGAAGAGAAGGTGCAGCTGGTGGGCTTTGGTTCCTTTGAAGTGAAGAAACGCGCCGAGCGTATGGGCCGTAATCCCCAGACCAAGGAGGCCATTCCCATTCCTGCCTCCAAGGCTCCGGTGTTCAAGGCCGGCAAGGCCCTGAAGGACGCTGTGTCCAAGTAATCTCCACAAAGGCCGGGGGACGCTGTGTCACAGCGTCCCCCGGTTGTGTTTAGAATAGGAGCGATTTTTGTGCGATTGGATAAATGGCTGAAGGTCTCCCGGCTTATCAAGCGGCGTACTGTAGCCAATGAGGCCTGCGACAACGCCCGGGTCACCGCCAATGGTCGGCCGGTAAAGGCCAGCTATGATGTGAAGGTTGGCGATGTGCTGGAGCTGAAGTTTGGCACCAATACCGTTAAGGTAGAGGTGCTGGTGGTGGCCGACAATGTGGGCAAGGCCGACGCGGCGGCCATGTACCGGGAGGTACTCTGAGATGGCCAGAACAGCTGGAAGGCTGAAGCGGACTCTGGCCCTGGGAGTTGGCCTGGCCCTGGCCCTGACCCTGTTAGGGGGCTGCCAGCGGCAGCCGGAAAAGCATGACAAGCAGGTCTTCGCCATGGATACCGTCATGACCCTGACCGTTTACGGCGACGGGCTGACCCAGTCGGCGGAAGAGGTGCTGGATGAACTGGAGTATGAAGTGAAGTGGCTGGAGGGTTTTTATTCCGCTACCGATTCCCAGGGTGACCTGTACCGGCTAAACGCCGCCAATGGGGAAAAAACAGAGGTCAAAACCCCCACAGCCAGCCTTCTGCGGGATGCCTTGAAGCTGTGTGAGATGACTGGCGGAAACCTGGACATCACCACCTACCCTGCAGTGGAGGCCTGGGGCTTTATCTCCGGGGATTACCGGGTGCCTTCTGACCAGGAACTGAAAGAGCTGGCGGGGCTCATTGATTATACCCAGATCCAGCTGGGGGAAGATACTGAGAGCGGCCGGTATGTGACCCTCCCTGCTGGGATGAAGGCGGAGCTGGGGGCAGTGGCCAAGGGTAAACTTGCAGATATGCTGGCAGCTTTGCTGGCCGCCTCTGATTTTCACTCCGCCCTGCTGGACCTGGGCCAGAGCACCATCATGGCCGTGGGCACCAAGCCCGACGGCTCCCCCTGGCGCGTCGCCGTCCAGGACCCGGCGGGAGAGGGCTACCTGGGGGTCATCGAGCTCACCGATCTGGTGGTGGGCACCTCCGGGGGCTACCAACGGTTTTTTGAACAGGACGGGGAGACCTATTGGCACATCATCGATCCGGATACCGCCGCTCCCGCCCGGAGCGGACTGACCTCCGTGACCGTCGTGGGCCCCTCAGGCCTTGTGTGCGATGGGCTGTCCACGGCTCTCTTTGTAATGGGGCTGGAGGACGGAGCCCAGTTCTGGCGTGACCACCCGGAGCTGGAGGTGGAGATTCTGTTCGTCACCGATGATGGAACCCTGTATGCGACTCCTGGTATGGATGAGATGTTCTCCCTTGGGCAGGGCTATGAAGACCGGGAGGTACAGGTGCTGTCATGAGCAGAAACGCCAAAATCATTTTAATTCTGCTGCTGGCGGCGGCGGTCCTCTCAGCGGGGGTTATTTTACTCCAAAAGAAAGAGGCGGCTACCC
Organism: uncultured Oscillospiraceae bacterium; assembly: GCA_944383205.1. GTDB lineage: Bacteria > Bacillota > Clostridia > Oscillospirales > Oscillospiraceae > Lawsonibacter. Next base: position 12,881 of record CALWOR010000009.1, read on the forward strand.
CCGTGGCCCGGATCACCCGGGATGGGGAGCTCATCAGGGAGATTCCCCTGGATGAGGTGGAAGAGAGCTATTCCTTTGTGGTGGAGGATGAGCTGGGATCCAACACCATTCTGGTGGAGCACGGACGGATCCGGGTGAGCGAAGCAGACTGTCCTGACCAGGTGTGCGTCAATCAGGGATTTATTTCCGACGGTACTGTTCCGGTGGTATGTCTGCCTCACAAGCTGATGATCGAGATCGTGGGAGGAGGGAGCCAGTTTGACGCCGCAGCCGGTTAAAGGTGCCGGACACATCACCCGGCTTGCCCTTCTCACGGCCATTGCCCTGACCATTTTTATGGTGGAAGCCCAGCTGCCCGTGGTCACGGTGGTGCCGGGGATCAAACTGGGTCTTGCAAATATTGTGACTGTGTATGCCATGTTTACCCTAGGCCCAGGGGATGCCCTGATGATCTTGAGTGCCCGGATCTTTCTGGGGGCAGTCTTTTCCGGGCAGATGATGACCCTTATTTATTCTGCCGCCGGAGGACTTTTCAGCTGGTGTGTGCTTCTGGTGCTGCGGATGGTGCTGGACCGGAAACAAATCTGGCTGTGCAGCCCCGCGGCTGGGGTATTTCACAATTTGGGGCAGCTGCTGGCCGCTGCCGGGGTGATGAAAACCTGGGCTGTACTGGCCTATCTCCCCTACCTCATTCTGGCGGGGATCATTGCGGGATTCTTTACCGGAGTTGCCGCGCAGGCTCTCATAAACCGTCTGGAGAGGCTGAGACAGTAGCGTATAGGAGGGAGTTATGAAAATCTATGCCCTGATGGAAAATGTTCCATATGAGCCCAAATTTGCCGCGGAGCACGGCTTGAGCCTCTATATTGAGACTGACCGGCACAAAATTCTCTTCGACACCGGAGCCTCCGGCGCTTTTGGGGACAACGCAAAGCTTTTGGGGGTGGATTTGTCCCAGGTGGAACTGGCCATTCTTTCCCATGACCACTACGACCACGGGGGCGGGATCGCCTGCTTTTTGGAGCTAAATGATCACGCTCCCCTCTACCTCAGCGCAAAAGCCTTTGGCAAACGATATGACGCTGTGGGAAAGTACATCGGTCTTGACCTTACGCTTCGGGACAGCGGTCGGCTGCGGTTTGTGGATGATATTCTGGAGTTGGATGACCAGTTATCCCTGTATTCCTGTAATCATAAGGCGAAAAAATACCCTTTGGACAGTGCGGGGCTGTTGGAGGAGAGGGATGGGGAGCGACTGCCTGATCAGTTTCTCCATGAACAGTATCTGATGATTCGGGAGAACGGTAAAAAGGTCCTGATCAGCGGCTGTTCCCACAAGGGGATTTTGAACATCATGGACTGGCTGGAGCCCGATGTGCTCATCGGGGGCTTCCACTTTATGAAGCAGGAGGTCACTCCCCAGGGTAACCCCGTTCTGGACCAGGCGGCCCGGGTGCTCCAAGGGCACAAGACCGCCTACTATACCTGCCACTGTACGGGGCAGGAACCCTTCCAATACCTGAAAGAGCGGATGGGAGATCAGCTTCAGTATCTGGCCTCCGGGCAGGGCATCACAGTATAAACAAGAAGATGAAAACGGCCGCCGGACTACCCGGCGGCCGTTCTTTTTCTGTCACGGAACCAATGTGTCGCTTTCTCCAAGGGATTGTTTCAGAGTATCCCACAGGACAGTGCCCCGAATGGTGGATGAGGAACTGACAGTGATTTCCTGCAGGGGCTGGGTATAGGCGGTGCCCAGGGAGTCCCGAAACACCGCGCTGATGGTCAGAAACCGCCCGGTGGTAAATTCCAGATAAGTTTTTCCGGTATAAATCGTACCCTCCGACACCTCCAGAGGAAGGCTGTGGACTTGTCCGTCCCCATCCAGCATCTGAAGGGTGACCTCCATCCCCTCCACCTGCCGGGCCACGGTGAGGTAAAAGGTGTAGTCGATGTGGGTCTTGTCCCCCCACACCTGGGCGTCCACATCAAAATCCGCCACCATAGGCATCTCCGAATCCAGAGCATTTTGCTCCGCCGCCAGCTGCCGTTCTACCCCAACAAGCTGCCAGCCCAGATAGGCCGTCCCCCCCAGGGACAGGAGGGTCAGCAGGGCCAGCACCACTACCCCCACCCGCCACAGGCGGGGCAGGGCCAGGACAATTTTAGGCTCCGGCCCGGCGGGACCGCTTTCCACCTGAAGCAGGTCGTTGAGGGACACCCCGAAGAGCTTCCCCATGGCAATGAGCTTGTCCACCTCGGGGACGGCCCCATCCATCTCCCAACGGGAAATGGCCTGACGGGAGACCCCCAATTTCTCCCCCAGGGCCTCCTGAGAGAGGTTATTTTGTTTCCGTAATTCCTGAATACGCTGGCCCAGGGTCATTTAGGACACCTCCTATGTTAAATCTTGCAATGAAGTGTAAACGCGGCTGGAGAGCGGTATCCCCTGCGGCGTTTTTATATGGTCAGGAAACTTCCAGCTGGCAGCCCGGAATTCGTCTGGCAATGGAAAGGGGAAGATCGGCGACAGAAGGATAGTATTGTTCCTGGATGGAAAGGGTGTTAACGGTAAAGTTGTTTCCCCGCTGGGCATCGGTACCAATGGTGAGAAAATTCTGGATGGTGGCAGAGCGCCCGGTGTCTGTCTCACACAGATCTATCGTTGTCACCGTGACAGACTCCCCGCCGTAGTCGGGTAGGGTCAATGTGGCACAGCTGTCCCCAAACAGGGGAGTTTTGACGGGCAGATACTCAATCCGTTCCCACTGGCGCTTGTCCGCGGGCACATCGGTGCCGTCGGGATATTCCCCCCAGGGGTCATAGCCCTCGATTTTAATCTCCAAACCGGTGACCTCCCAGCCTTTCAGTTCCTCGGCCAGCTGGAAGGAAAACTGGATGGTCAGGTCCTCAGTACCTCTGGACTGGGGGAAGCCCATGGAGATGTCACTGAAGGAGACATCCCAGTTCTGAAATAGAAATCGGCCGTCGCAGGCAACGGTGGGTTCAAAAAGGGCTGTGGAGGATGAGAGCTGGCGGCGGAGAGACTGGTTTTCCCGCCACAGGAGGAGGGACGGCAGAGCACATAGGAGTAGAAGAACCACCAGAGCGGCGGATACCATCGGCTTTTGCCGGAACCATTGAATCTTCAGCTTGGGCGACGGTGCTTTAAGCCCCAACAATTCATCCAGGGAAATACCAAAGAGCTTGCTCATGGCAATGAGCTTGTCCACCTCGGGGACGGCCCCGTCCATCTCCCAGCGGGAAATGGCCTGACGGGAGACCCCAAGCTTTTCCCCCAGGGCCTCCTGGGAGAGGTTATGCTGCTTCCGTAATTCCTGAATCCTCTGGCCTAAGGTCATAGGCTCACCTCCTCTGTTTTGTGCTTCCAGTATAAGGGAAAGGGACGGAAGGTGGCAACCATCCGTCCCTTACAGCTTGTCAATCTGCAGTTGCGGCCCTTGTCCCACAAGGAATTGAGGGTTATTTTAACTCCATCAGCACACCGGACTGAGGAGGGAGCGTGATGGAGAAGCCGTTGTCCTCCATCTCCACGCTGGCCCGGCCCAGCACAGCTTCAGGCCGCCCCTCTCCCTCCAGAAACATGGCCTGAGGATTTTCGCTGGAGTTGAAGGCGCACAGCAGCCGCTCCTTCCCCTCCCGGCGTACAAAGGCCAGCAACGGGCCCTTGCCATATACATAGCGGATGGAACCCCTCCGGAGGGCGGGATACTTTTTCCTGATCTGGCCCAGAGCCCGGTACCAGTCCAGCAGCTCCCGGTCCTCATGGCCCCAGGGATAGGTCTGGCGGTTGAAGGGGTCCTCAAAGCCCTCCATGCCCGCCTCGTCTCCGTAGTAAATGGTGGGGGAGCCGGGGAAACAGAACAGCAGCAGACTGGCCGCCCGCAGCAGATCCTTGCCACGGCGGCGCTGCTTTGGAGACAGGCGGAAGTTGGCCCGCCAGTCCTTGGACTGGTCTCGATATTCCCCTCCTGCTCCCATCAGGGTAAGGAAACGAGGGGTGTCATGGGTATCCAGGGAGTTCATGGCAGAGTAAAAGGCAAAGGAGGGGTAGTTTTCCCGGATAGTTTCCATGTCCTCTACAAAGTGTTCTCCCCCGCCGCCTGTAAAGAACGCCAAAATGGCGCTGCGCAGGGGGTAGTTCATCAGCCCGTCGCAGTGGCCTCCCAAAATATGCTTGCGGCGCACACCATAGGCGATCTTGGTGGAGCCGTCCTCCCATACCTCGCCGATGACAATGGCGTCGGGCTTCTCCTCCCGGGCGGCCTGATGGATGCCATGGACAAAGTCGTCGGGCAGCTCGTCGGCCACATCCAGCCGCCATCCGTCGGCCCCTGCCCGGAGCCACCGGCGCACTACACTGTCCTGTCCGCCAAAAATAAAATTTCGATAATCGGGGTTGCTCTCATTGACCGCAGGCAGGGAGTAGATGCCCCACCAGCTCTCGTACTTCTTGGGCCACTGAATAAAGTTGAACCAGGGGCGGTAGGGGGAGTCCCAGCTCTGGCTGGCCCCCACATCGGGGTAGAAACCATCCCCATTGAAGTAGCGGCTTACAAAGCCTGTGTGGTTGAACACACCGTCCAGAATGACTCGCATCCCCCGCTTGTGGGCCTCATCGCACAGGTGGGAGAAGTCCTCGTTGGTTCCCAGCATGGGATCCACACGGCTGTAGTCGGCGGTACCATAGCGGTGATTCTCCGCTGCTTCAAAGATAGGGTTAAAGTACAAGGTCTCCACACCCAATCCCTTCAGGTAGTCCAGCTTCTCGATGACACCGCGGAAGTCGCCGCCGAAAAAGTCCCGGTTACGCACCTCTCCCTTGTGGTCGGGGCGGTACTCGGGCATATCTTCCCAATTTTGGTGAACCGTTCGACCGCCAACCAGCCCGGCAGGGTCGGGGATACGGCTGCGGCGAAAGCGGTCAGGGAAGATTTGATAGGTGACACCCTCCCCAAACCAGGTGGGAACGGACTGGGAGCCGTCATAGACCGTGAGCTGGTAGGGGCCAAGCTCCTGCTTGCGGCCATCCAGCCGTTCCAGCTTGAAGGAATACCACACAAGGCCTACATAGCCCTGAGTATCCAGTTGAACGGTAAAGATATCCTGACCCAGTTCAAAGCCCTGCCAGGGCATGGAGAGGATGACGGCGTGGTTGTTGCGCCCTTCAAAGCGGGCGGTCAGCACTGCGTGGGAAAAGCCTTCAGCCCGGGGAGGCCGGAGAGAGAAGCGTACCGCCGTGCCGGACGATACGGCTCCATAGGGACTTTTATAGCGCTCGTCCCGGGGATTGTAGGTAGGTTGATAGGTCAAAGAGATCACTCCGAATATGTTGAAATGATAGGAACAAAAAAGAACTTAGCGATATTGATAGCTGCCTGCGCCGATAAACTCCCGAAGCAGGGAATCTTTTGCCACCAGGGCGGGGTCAATGGCCTCGAAGTACTGGAAGGCGTCCACCAGCTGGAGTATTTCGTCGTGGCGCTCATTCTCCTGGGGGATGTTGTGGAGAATGGGAAGCGCATAGTGCTTCATGACAGAGACCTCATAGGGCAGCGAGGAATCAAAAACGATGTCTGCCCGGTTTTTATAGGGAGAGATATAGAGCTTTTCGCCCCGGCGGACATTGGCCCACATGGCCAGCGTCTCCCCCACCTCGGTACCACGGAAGCTGTAATCCCGCACAGCCCGCCGAACCAGGCGCATCCAGGTGCTCTTGAAGCGAAGGACGGCCCCTTCGTTGATATTGGAGCGGGCGGAGAGATAGAGCTTGGTAGCCTCCGGGTGCCGCCCGGCAATATCATCGTTGAGGGCGTGGATCCCCTCAAAAATGGCAATCTCATGCTTTTCCAGCTTCATGGGAGTGCCCAGAGAGTCGTTTCGCATCTGTCGGGCAAATTCAAACTTGGGGATCAGAATCTCCTCTCCGCGGGACAGGGCGGCAAAGTGCTGATCCAGCAGGTCCATATCAAGGCAGAGGGGAGACTCAAAATCCAGATCTCCATCGGGAGTGCGGGGGGCGGTTTTTGGATGGATGGTTTTAAAATAGTTGTCCAGCGCCACCGCCCGACAGCCCGCTCCCCTGCGCCGGAGCTCCTCGGCAATCTTGAGGGCGGTTGTGGTTTTCCCGGAGCCGGATGGACCGGACAGGAGCACAATGGGGCTTTTGTCCAGATTTGACAGGATTTTATCTGCCGCCAGAGAAATTCGCTGGTTGTAGGCCTGGTCACACTCGACGAGGAATTCTGTCACATCCGTTTGGATCCTCTTGTTGATTTCCTGCAGCTGGTAGGCCATAGAAGCTCCTTTCCCATCTGTCCGTTCCTTCAAGGAGTGTAAAAGGCGGCGATCTCACCTCGCTGCTGTGCCAGCTTCTCTTGGGCGGTCAGATAGTCGTGGGGATATTTTGGATTGGTCAGGCGGATGATCCGGCTCCTGTCCGGCGAGATGAGCTTAGTTACGCCACCCCCGCCCAAAGAGACGACGGTGTGCAGCTCTTCCATCATAATAATATTATAAAGGCTTTCCGTGCCCGGTCTGGCCCAGCCCACATTTTCCAGGGAGCCGGACATATACTTCTGGCGGTACAGATAATAGGGCACATAGCCAAGCTCACTCAGCCTTTCCCGGGAGAAATCCAGCATCCGGCCCGTCTCTTCCCCTGATGGGAGCTTTTCGGCGTGCTCCATAAGAGCAGAGCCCTTCTTCAGAGCCAGGGTATGGATGGTGATGTTCTCCGGAGTCAGGGCCAGCACGCCCTCCAGAGAGCGGCAGAAACCCTCGAAGCTGTCCTCGGGCAGTCCGGCGATGAGGTCCATATTGATGCAGTCAAACCCCACTTCTCTGGCCAAGGCATAGGCGTCCAGAATGTCCCGGGCGGTATGACGGCGGCCGATGGCCGTGAGCACATGATCCTCCAGGGTTTGCGGGTTGATGGAAATACGCTCCACTTGGTGGCGCTTCAGCACTTCCAGCTTTTCCCGGGTAATGGTGTCTGGCCTGCCCGCTTCCACGGTATATTCGGTGCACTGTCCCAGGGGCAGCACCTTTCGGCACCGGGAGAGCAGTCGGTCCAGCTGCTCGGGAGACAGGGTCGTAGGGGTCCCGCCTCCCATGTAAAAGGAGCGGATGGACAACCCAAGCTCCTTTAGTGTGCGGCCCATGGCGTCGATTTCTCCCAAAAGGGTGTCCACATAGGGGCTCAGCAGCTTCAGGGTCCGGCCCACATCGGCGGAGACAAAGGAGCAGTAAGCGCACCGGGTGGGACAGAAGGGAATGCCGATATAGAGGGATACCTGATTTCTCTCAAGCGAGGACAGGGCGCGCAGGCTGGCCTTTGCGCAGTCCACCGCCAGCCTGGCCCGGGGCGGAGAGACATGGTACTCCTGCTCCAGCTGAATCTGGGCTTCCTCGGGGGAGGCCCCTGCCGCCATGGAGCGGGTGGGCAGTTTCACAGGGCGGACCCCGGTGAGGGCGCCCCAGGGAGGCTCCTGTCCCAGCAGAGCGGTGCCCGCCTGATAAAAAGCCAGCTTGACAGCATGCTGAATGGTGTGGTAGACCCTCTCAGGGGACTGCTCCAGCTCTCCGGCGGGAAAAGGCTGCCGGCCCTCCGCCTGGGCGCCCTTCCACTGGACACAGGCGGTGAGCAGGGCCCGTTCCCCTTCCCTTGCCAGAGAAAAGCGGGCAAAGGGGCCCTCCTCCAGGGTATGGGGGGGACATGCCGGGTATTCCGGCTTTTCCCCGGGGAAGAGGGTAAGCATCATTTGCTCAGCGGCATAGTGGTACCGCTCCGGCTGCCAAAGGGCGGCCTCAGGCTGAAAGTAGAGCTTCAATGGGCCATGGCCTCCCGCATGTATGGGTTGAACTTCCGCTCCTGATCCAGGTTGGAAGTCCCCTCGTGACCGGGCAGCACATGGAAGTTGCCCTCCAGCTCCCCCAAGCGCTTCAGAGAGGCCAGGATCTCCTCGTAGCTGCCTCCGGCCAGATCAGTGCGGCCACAGGAACCGGAAAACAGTGTGTCGCCAGTAAAGAGCACATCCCCTACCCGCAGAGTGACAGATCCCTTGGAGTGGCCGGGCGTATGGAGCACCTCAATGGTCAGTTCGCCCAATGTGAGCCTGTCCCCCTCGTCGTAAGTGAGAAGTCCCTCCACCTGGCTGGCCAGAGGGAACAGACGGCTGCCCGCGCCGTAAGAATCGGCATGGTGAATGTAGATCTTGGCCTGGGGATAGGCCTCGTGGAGCTGGGGGACGGCGGTGGTGTGATCATAGTGGCCATGGGTTAGGAGGATATACTCCACCGAGACATCTTCCCCCTCCATGACGGACAAAATCCGGTCCGCTTCGTCTCCGGGATCGATGATGGCGGCTGCATGGGCCTGTTCGTCTTCCAGGATGTAGCAGTTGGTGGCAATGGGGCCGACCTGCATCATTTTCACCTTCATAGGAACCTCCTAGTGATCTGTATCAAATAAAATGGTTACTGGACCATCGTTGACGGAAGCGACTTTCATATCAGCGCCAAACTCTCCGTGCTCCACCTGAAACCCCCGGGCGCGGCACTGGTCCATAAACCGCTCATAGAGAGGGATGGCCAAATCGGGCTTGGCGGCGTGGGAAAAACCGGGGCGGCGGGAGGAGGTGTCGGCATAGAGGGTAAATTGGCTGACCACCAGAATGGAGCCGCCCGCCTGTTCCAGGTTCAAATTCATTTTCCCCTGTTCGTCTTCAAATACCCGCAGATTACAAATTTTCTCAGCCAGTTTATCACAGACGGCTTCACTGTCCTCGGGGCCTACGCCCAGGAGAATGAGATAGCCTTTTTCAATGGCTCCGGTCACCGCGCCGTCAATGGTGACGGAGGCGGAGGAGACTCTGGTAACAACAGCGCGCATAGAATTCTCCTTGCTTCTTATTTGCCCGATGCTCGGGCCACATGATAGACCCCCTGGATATTGTTGAGCTTGTTGATGACTGCGGCCAGCTCATCCTTGTCCTTGACCTCCAGCACCATATTGACCACTGCATGGCCGTCGGGCATGGAGCGGGCAGACAGGGCGCTGACCTTGACCTTGGCGGTGGACAGGGCCATGGCCACATCCAGGGTGAGGCCGTCGCGATCCTTGGAGGACAGCTCCAGGGCGGTTTTGTAGTTGGGCAGCTTGCTGTCTACCCAGGAGACCTTTACCCAGCGGTCGGCCTCGTCAGGCTTGCGCTTGTCGGGGGCGGCGTTGGGGCAGTCCGCCCGATGGACGGAGACGCCGTATCCCCGGGTAATAAAGCCCACCACCGGATCTCCCGGCACAGGGGTGCAGCATTTTGCAAATTTCACCAGGCAGTTGCCCAGCCCCTCCACGATGATACCCGAGTCGGATTTTACCGCCGTTCCGGAGGCGGCAGGCGGGACAGCGGCGGCGTTGCCGGGCATGATCATGCTTTCAGCGGTGGTTTTGGCTGCCGCAGCGGCCTTTTCTGCCTGAAGCCGTCCCAGGCGGAGCATCTCGTCCCGCACCCGGGCCACCGCCTTGGCGGCGGTGGTGCCGCCGTAGCCAATGGAGGCATACAGCTCGTCCAGAGTGCCGCAGCGTACTTTATGGAGGATATGGGGCAGGACTTCCTCAGCGGTGACCGCGGCAAGAGAGAGCTTGGCGTGCTTCAGCTCCGACTCAAAGGCGGCCCGGCCGGTGGCGATATTCTCCTCTCGGCGTTCTTTCTTAAACCATTGACGGATCTTGTTGCGGGCCTCATTGGACTTACACAGCTTCAGCCAGTCTCGGCTGGGGCCCTTGGCGGATTTGGAAGTGAGGACCTCTACAATATCGCCGTTTTTCAAAATCGTCTCATAGGGGACCATCCGCCCGTTGACCCGGGCGCCCACCATGCTGTTGCCTACGGCGGAGTGGATGTTGTAGGCAAAGTCGATGGGGGTGGCGCCGGCGGGCAGATTGACCACATCCCCGTTGGGAGTAAAAACAAAGACCTCATCGGCAAAGAGGTCCACCTTCATGGTGGAGACAAATTCCTCGGCGTCGGCGTCCTGCTGACTCTCCAACAGCTTGCGCACCCACTCAAATTCCTGTTCGGTGCCCAGGTTCTTGTTGGCCATCCCCTGCTTGTATTTCCAATGGGCGGCCACGCCGTACTCAGCGGTCTGGTGCATTTCCCAGGTGCGGATCTGTACCTCGAAGGGAATACCCTCCCGGCCGATCACGGTGGTGTGAAGGGACTGGTACATATTGGGCTTTGGAGTGCCGATATAGTCCTTGAACCGGCCCAGGACCGGCTTGAACATATCGTGGATGCAGCCCAGCACATTGTAGCACTCGGGAATGTCATCCACGATGACCCGGAAGGCGTACAGATCAAAAATCTCGTCCAAGGTCTTGTTCTGGGTATACATCTTTCGATAAATGGAATAGATATGCTTCACCCGACCGTAGACGGTGCAGTGGATGCCCTCCTGGCTCAGCCGCTGCTGGATACGGTGCTGGATACCGGCCAGGAATTCCTCGTGGGCGGCAGAGCGCTCGGCCAGCTGTTCTTCGATCTCCTTGTATCCAACAGGGTCCAGGTATCGGAGGGACAGGTCCTCCAGCTCCCACTTGATCCGCTGCATACCGAGGCGGTGGGCAATAGGGGCGTAGATCTCCATGGTCTCCAGACTTTTTTCCCGCTGCTTTTTGGGAGACTGGTACTCCATGGTGCGCATGTTGTGCAGCCGGTCGCACACCTTGATAAGGATGACCCGGATGTCCCGACTCATGGCGATGAGCATTTTGCGCAGATTTTCCATCTGCTCCTCTTCCTTGGTGACATACTGTACCCGAGTCAGCTTGGTGACGCCCTCCACCAGCTCGGCCACAGTGGGGCCGAACTTTTTGGCGATTTCCTCGTGGGTGGAGGCGGTGTCCTCGATGCAGTCGTGGAGCAGGGCGGCAATGACGCTGTCCACATCCAGTTCCAGGTCGGCCACGATCTCCGCCACGGCAATGGGGTGGATGATATAGGGTTCTCCGCTTTTTCGCAGCTGGCCGTGGTGAGAGGCATCAGCGTAGGTAAAAGCGTCAAACAGCCGCTTGGTATCCAGATTGGGAGTATAGGTGGACACCTTTTTTTCCAGGGCATGATAGCTCTCCAGAATAGGATCCATACAAATCACCTCGGTTGAGATAGAAAAAGGGAATGTTATCCGCCGGTATCGGACTGCAAACTCTTTTTCAGGCGTTTGAGAATATCCGACTCCTCCAGATTCACTTTTTGCTCTACATGGCGAAGGGTGATCTGAAGGCGGTCAGTGCGGCGGTTGAGCTGAATCAGGCCTCGCTCTTCCATGACCTCCAGGCAGAGCATGGTGCGAGCGGGGACCTCCCGCTGCCGGCTGGACCGGGAGACGGCGCGGGCAATGCGTACAGGGGTGTCCTCTACCACGCTGCCAGAGGCTGACTGGCGTTCCAGCCACCTCCATAGGCCCACAAAGTCTTCCCGGCTGGGGAGCAGGAATTGAGCCTCCTGAACAGTGAGCAGCTCGCCCCGGGAGAATTTTTCATAGATAGAGCGCTCCATCTGGGCCCGGGAGGGAACCACCCGAAGATCCACGATTTGAAGCTGCAGATCCCGTCGGCCCCGGAACTCATTGATCTGAGGGTAAAAGACCACATCGACCCGACAGCCGGGATAAAGGCCGGTTTCTTCCGCGTCGGCGGAGAACCAGATGGCGTCCAGACTGATTCCCCGGGCCTCCAGTTTCATTTTTAGATGACGCCCTCTGCCCACTTGGGAGAGGGTATGGACCTGGGCCCCCTGGAGAAGCAATACCGGGCGGGGATTTCCGGTGCCGCAGGGCTCCAGAAGATCCAGAGCCTCCACTGCTGCTACCGTGAGCATATGGGGCTGGACGGCCATATCTACCTCCAGCACAGAGGGGAGCTCCGCCCCCTGACAGCAGCTGGTTACCCCCTGGCGCAGGGCCTGAGCCAGGGCTGGGATGTTTTCCTCACGCACGGTAAAGCCCGCTGCCAGGGCGTGCCCTCCAAAATTCTCCAAAAGATGGGAGCATGAGGAGAGCAGTTCAAAGAGGTTAACGCCTCCCCAGGAGCGGCAGGAGCCCTTGCCGATCCCTTGATCCAGGCAGATCATAAAGCAGGGACAGGCATATTTTTCCGCCAGACGGGAGGCGACGATGCCCACTACGCCCTGATGCCACTGGGAGGCGGCCAGGACGATGGCCCCCTGCTGGGGCGCGGCGGTGAGATGATGGACACATTGATGAAAAATGTCGCTCTCCAGTCCCTGGCGCTCCCGATTCAGCTCACACAGCTCTGCGGCCAGTTCATCTGCCCGGGCAGGGTCCTGGGTGAGGAGCAGCTCCACTGCCACCTCTGCCCGGCCCAACCGGCCCGAGGCGTTGAGCCGAGGAGCAAGTGTGTAGCCTACGGAGACGGAAGTAACAGTTTTGTCTTCCAAACCTACACATCGGAGCAGACTGGCCAGCCCCGGCCGCTTGGGACGGTTCAGTTTGGACAGACCAAGACTGACGATGGTGCGGTTTTCCCCTGTCATAGGCATCACATCGGCCACTGTACCGATGGCGGCCAGATCGGAAAAGTCATTTAATACATTTGCACGCTCTTCCTCACCGGACACAGCCATTGCCAGCATCAGGGCGACACCCACACCGGCCAGACCTTTGAATGGGTAGGTGCAATCCGGGCGATGGGGGTCTACTACTGCTACAGCGGGGGGGAGAGTATCCTTGCAGGTGTGGTGATCGGTGATGACCACCTCCATGCCAAGCTGTCCGGCAAGACGAGTTTCCTCTATGGCGGTAATTCCACAGTCAACAGTAATAATCAGGCGCACACCCTGTTGGGCCAAGTTTTGGACTGCCTCCAGATTAAGACCGTATCCCTCTTCCAACCGACAGGGAATATATGGAATGACCCGGCCGCCGCGACGGCGAAGAAACTGTGTAAGCAAACAGGTGGATGTAATTCCATCCACATCATAATCGCCATAAACCGCGATAACTTCCTTCTGCTCCAAGGCGGCCCGGACTCTGGCGGCAGCCAGATCCATATCCTTCAAAAGGAAGGGGGAAAGAATAGGGTCGCTGCCTGGAGTCAGCAGATTCCGGGCTTGGTCCGGTTGGCTGATTCCCCTTGCTGACAAAATACTGGAGAGGAGAGAAGGAAAACCTGCCTTCTCTAAAGCGGTCTGCCCTTCGAGGCGTGGTGTGGCCACTCGCCAGTGTCTATATTTCATTGGGTAGTCACCCCCAGACATTGCCGGAATACAAGAAAGGCACAATACGGCATATTAACTTTTTTATTATACATAAAAAAAGAAAAGGCTTCAAGACAAAATCCTATTTAGCGGTAGCTTTTTTCCCAAACGATCTGATGTTCTCAAAAAACAATATGAAAAGGATACGACAGGACAAGATCGGAAGGTTCGGAAAAATAAGACGCTCAGATTTTTTAACGCTCCCCTAAAAGAATGAAGTAAAATGAAGGATATCCTTCATAAAGAAAAAAGTGAAATTGAGAGACTAAAAATTTCAATAAAAATCATGCAATTCTTTCATAGACTAATGCAATCTAGCAATAGAAAGCTGATAAAGCAGCAAAAAAATGAAATAGAGCACAAATAACTTTTTTAAAATAACAAAGTTTTTGTTGATTTAACACAAAGCCCGTGTTATGATGTGAATAGACGGAATTCTTTCGCAGAGGGGCCCCTGTGTTTAAGGAAAACTTCTTCTTGGTGGAAAGGGACTGCCAATTTGGGATGGAAGAAGCTGTGATGGGCACAGGGGAGCAAAGTGTT
>CALWOR010000010.1 GCA_944383205.1 uncultured Oscillospiraceae bacterium
AGCTCCTCGCCCACGATCTCCATCTGGTGCTTCTTCAGAGCGGCACGCTTGGAGTTGAAGAAGGTGCGGCCGTTCTTGTTCTCGGCGATCCACTTGCCGGCGAAGGTGCCGTCCTGAATGTCGGCCAGAACAGCCTTCATGTTCTTCTTGGTCTCCTCATAGGGCAGAACACGGGGACCGGAGACATACTCGCCGTACTCGGCGGTGTCGGAGATGGAGTAGTTCATGGCAGCCACACCGCCCTTGTTGATGAGGTCGATGATCAGCTTCATCTCGTGGATGCACTCGAAGTAGGCGTTCTCGGGCTCGTAACCGGCCTCCACCAGGGTCTCGAAGCCGCAGCGCATCAGGTCCACCACGCCGCCGCACAGCACGGCCTGCTCGCCGAACAGGTCGGTCTCGGTCTCGTCGTGGAAGGTGGTCTCCATCACACCGGCCCGGGCGCCGCCGATGCCGGCGATGTAGGCCAGAGCGATCTTATAGGCATCGCCGGTGGCGTTCTGCTCCACGGCAACCAGGCAGGGCACGCCCTTGCCGGCCACATAGGTGGAACGGACGGTGTGGCCGGGGCCCTTGGGAGCAGCCATAAACACATCCACACCGGCGGGAGGTACGATCTGCTGATAACGGATATTGAAGCCATGAGCAAAGGCCAGGGCATTGCCCTCCACCAGGTTGGGGGCGATCTCCTTCTTGTACACATCAGCCTGGACCTCGTCGTTGATGAGCATCATCACGATGTCGCCCCACTTGGCGGCCTCGGTAATGGTCATGACCTTCAGACCGGCCTCCTCGGCCTTCTTCCAGCTCTTGGAGCCCTCACGCAGACCGACGCACACATCGCAGCCGGAGTCCTTCAGGTTCAGGGCATGGGCATGGCCCTGGGAGCCGTAGCCGATGATGGCGATCTTTTTGCCGTCGAGGTAGTTGATGTCGCAGTCCTTCTCATAATACATTTTTGCCATAGTTATATTCCTCCTTTAGTTTGTTGTCATCATATATAGTGCTGCGCCCTCTTTCGATGGCGAGAGTACCTGTTTTTGCGATTTCCAAAATGCCGTAGTCGGCCAGCATGGCGGTGAGAGCCCGGGTCTTGTCCTTGTCCCCAAAGATGCCTACGGTGAGGGTCTCCCGGCTCACATCGATGATCTTGGCGCGGAAGATATTGGCCATCTGAATGACCTCGTCACGGGCGTTGCGGTCGGCAGCCCGGACCTTGATGAGGGAAAATTCCCGCTGGATGGAGGTCCCCTCATCCAGGATCTTCACCGCCAATACGGGAATGAGCTTGCGGCACTGAGCGGCGATCTGAGAGATCATCAGCTCGTCGGCCAGCAGGACGATGGTGATGCGGGTGACGCCGGGCTTGTCTGTTTCGCCGGAAACAATGGACTCGATGTTGTATCCCTTCCGGGAGAACAGACGGGCCACCTGGCTCAGCACGCCGGGGATGTCCCGGACCAGGATGGCCAGGGTGTACAGCTTTTTTTCGGGATCAAACTCTTTTTTCATCCTGTCCACCCCCTTACTTCAGCAGAAAATCGGTGATGTGGGCCCCGCCGGCCACCATGGGCCGGACCATCTCGTCCATATCCAGATGGCAGTCCAGCACGCAGCCGCAGCCTGCCTCCAAAGCCTGGGAAAAGGCCTCCTCCATCTCGAGGCGGCTCGTCACCCGGAAGCCCTTCAGACCGTAAGCCTCAGCAAGCTTTACAAAGTCGGGGCCGCGGTCCAGGGTGGTCTCGGAGTAGCGCTCGTGATAAATAAGGTGCTGCCACTGGCGGACCATACCCAGAGTACCGTTGTTAAAGACCACGGTAATGATAGGCAGGTGATAGTGCTCTACCGTGGCCAGCTCGTTGCAGTTCATGCGGAAGCAGCCGTCCCCGGTGGTGTGGACCACCACCTTGTCCGGGTTGCCTGTCTTGGCGCCGATGGCAGCCCCCAGGCCGAAGCCCATAGTGCCGAATCCGCCGGAGGTGAGCAGCTGGCCGGGATAGTCAAAGTGGAAGTGCTGAATGGACCACATCTGGTGTTGGCCTACATCGGTAGCCACAATGGTGTCCTGGGGAGCCAGGCGGCGAATGACCTCCAGCACCTGCTTGGGGGTGAGCCTTTCGCTGTCCCGGGGGATGGAGGGCTCCCGCAGGGGAAGGATGCGCTCCTTCCACTCCGGGTGGCTGTACTGGGGCAGACGCTGGTTCAAAAGCTCCAGTACCCGCTTGGCCGAACCGATAATGTGGTGATCGGTGAGGACATTCTTGTCGATCTCCGAGCGGTCGATGTCGATCTGGACGATCTTGGCCTGGCTGGCAAAGCTTTCTGGCTGGAGAGCCACCCGGTCGGAAAACCGGCAGCCCACGGCAATGAGCAGGTCACACTCGTTGCAGGCCACATTGCTGGCCTGGGAACCGTGCATGCCCACCATGCCGGTGGTCAGGGGGTGGCCGCCGGGGAAGCCGCCGCCGCCCATGACGGTGATAGCCACAGGGGCGTCCAGCTTTTCTGCAAAGGTGCGGAACTGCTGGTGGGCCCGGCCACGGACCACGCCGCCCCCGCAGATCAGCATGGGCCGCTCTGACTGGGAGATCATCTGCACCAGAGTGTCGATGTCGCCGAGATTGGGCTCGGGGGCCTTCAGCTCATGGCTGGTGGCCAGGGCCCGAATGGAACCGCAGGAGCGGTTTTTGGTCCAGGGGACAAACTCGTAGTCGATCTCCACATTGGGGGCGGTGACATTCTTCAGAAAGTCAATGAGCACCGGGCCGGGCCGGCCGGTGGCCGCTACGGCAAAGGCCTGGCGCATCACATCGGGGATGGTCTGGGGGTCCCGGACCAGGTAGGTAGCCTTGGTGATGGGCATGGCAATGCCGGTGATGTCCACCTCCTGGAAGGAGTCCTTGCCCAGGAGAGGCTCGGTCACATTGCAGGTGATAAAGACCACGGGGGAGGAGTCCATATAGGCGGTGGCGATTCCGGTGGTCAGGTTGGTGGCACCGGGGCCGCTGGTGGCAAAGCAGACACCTACCTTGCCGGTGGAGCGGGCATAGCCATCGGCGGCGTGGGCCGCGCCCTGTTCGTGAGAAGTCAATACATGATGTATTTTATCTTTATAATTATACAGCTCATCATAGACATTTAGGATGGTACCGCCGGGATAGCCGAAGACGGTGTCCACCTCCTGCTCCAGCAGGCACTCCATGATGGCCTGGGTAGCGCGGATCTTCAAATTTTTCCGCCTCCTTTCTGCACCGCGATGACGCCGGTGCGGGCGACCTCCAGAATGGAGAAGGGGCGCATCATGGCCTGGAAGGTGTCCAGACGGTCGGGCTCGGCGGACAGCTCCAGGGTCATGGAAGTGGGAGAGATATCGTCCACCTTGGCCCCCATGATTTCGCAGATGGTCATGATGTCCTGGCGGGTCTTGTTATTGGCGTTTACCTTTAATATCATCAGCTCTCGGCCGATGAGATTGGTCTCCTCAAGGGTGCGGACTTTGATGACTTCGATGAGCTTGTTGAGCTGCTTTTCTACCTGCTCCACCATGTTGTTGCCGCTGTCCACAATAATGGTGATCCGGGAGACGGTGGGGTCGTCGGTAACGCCCACAGCCAGAGACTCGATGTTAAAGGCACGACGGGAAAAGAGACCGGTGATTCGGTTCAGTACGCCGGCCTGGTTTTCCACCAGGACGGAAATGGTCTGTTTCATCGTTCTCTCTCCTTTCAGTCAGTGGTGCTCACGCTGGGGTGGACCTGACAGATCATCAGGCAACAACCCTTATGGGCCAGGAAGTGGTCGATGGACTCGTCCAGCTGGTCCTCCTCGGTGACTGTGATGGTGGGGATGCCATAGGCGGAAGCAATGGTCTCAAAATCCGGAGAGCCATCCAGATCCACGCCGAAGGGGCCGTGGTAAGGAGGGGTCTGCTGAATCTGATGAACCAGGCCCAGGGTGTGGTTGCGGAAGAGCAGGATCTTGATGTCCAGATTGCCTGCCTTGATGGCGGCCAGCTCGTTCATGGACATCTGGAAGGAGCCGTCGCCGCAGACTACGATGGTCTGCCGGTCGGGCAGGGCGGTCTTGGCGCCGATGGCGGCGGGCAGGGCGTAGCCCATGGTGCCAAGGCCGCCGCTGGTGAGCAGCCGCCCGTGCTTCTGGGGCAGGTATTTACAGGTGAAGATCTGGTTCTGGCCCACATCCACACAGACCACCGCGTCGTCGTCCAGCTTGGCTCCCAGACGGCGCACGGCAGTGCCGGGAAAGACGGAGCCGGGGCGCTGGGGGAAGACCCGGCCCAGCTCGGCTTTCCGGTAGTCCCGAAGCTTGGCCAGCCAGTCGGCGGAGTCGGACACAGGAATGTCCAGATCCAGCAGCTGGCGCAGAATGACCTTTACATTTCCCACCAGGGGAACGGCGGCCTGCATATTTTTGCCGATCTCTGCCGGATCCACATCAATATGGATGGTGGCCATCCTCCGCTGGATCTCGTCCGGGGAGGTGATGGCCCGGTCGGCCGCCCGGGTGCCCACCATAATAAGAAGGTCGGACTTGGCCAGAGCCTGGTTGGCGCAGTGGTTGCCGTGGGCGCCGATCATGCCCATGTTCAGAGGATGGTCGGTGGGCATGAGGGAGATGCCCATCATGGTTTTGACCACAGGGATGTGGGCCCGCTCGGCCAGCTCCAGCAGTTCCTCCCTGGCGTCGGCCAGCCAGACGCCGCCGCCGGCGCAGATGAGAGGCTGCTTGGCCTTGGCGATGGTGGCGGCCACCCGCTTGATCTGCAGGTCGTTGCCTTTGACACTGGGCTTATAGCCCCGGATGTTCACCGTCTCAGGCCACTCGAATTTTTTCAGCTGGGCCTGCTGTATGTCGATGGGAATGTCGATGAGCACCGGACCGGGCCGGCCGGTGGAGGCGATATGAAAGGCCTCACGGACGATGCGGGGAATATCATTGACATGCTTGACCAGGTAGCTGTGCTTGGAGAAGGGGGCCACGGCGCCGGTGATGTCCACCTCCTGAAAGATATCACGGCCCAGCAGGTGGCTGGGCACCTGACCGGTGATGGCGACAATGGGGATGGAGTCCATGTAGGCGGTGGCGATGCCGGTGATGAGGTTGGTGGCCCCCGGGCCGGAGGTGACCATACACACTCCCACTTTACCGCTTACCCGGGCGTAGCCGGAGGCCATGTGGCCGGCGTTCTGTTCCGTACGCACCAGCGTATAGGCGATCTCCGGGGTGTCCTTCAGGGCGTCCGCCGCCGGGCAGATGGTGGCTCCGGCGTAGCCGAAGATCTGCTCTACCTGTTCCCGCTTCAAAGATTCAATTAACGCCTGTGCTCCGTTCATGGAACGACACCTCCGATATATGTGAGTTGGAAGGGGCGGACAAACAAAAAACGGCCCGCCCTATCTCCGAAGATAGGACGAAGCCGAATGCTCCGTGGTACCACCTAAATTCATGGCCGCCCAATAGCTTTGCCATGCGCTCATTTCCCCGATAACGGAGGGAGACCGTTCCAACCTACTGGGGCGGACTGCCGGTTCAGGAGGACTGCTCACGGGTGAGGTTCGGGGGAGGTCCTTCACGGGAGCTTACACCAGCCGCTCCCTCTCTGCGCATTCAGACAAGCCTACTATCCCGCTCATTGCGTTTTGAATGATTAGTCATCATCATACCCTAAGCTTTTCAATTTGTCAATTCTTTTTTTCGTATAGTACTGGGAAAAAGAGGAGGCTCCCTTGTAGGGCAGGCGGGAAATCTGTTATAATCAGCATATACCCGAAGGGGAGGAACTGATATGAAAGAGAAAAAGCCCCAACAGACTGAAAAACTGGGGATTTATATTCACATCCCATTTTGCAAGAGTAAGTGCGACTACTGCGATTTCTACTCTCTGGCGGGGGCAGAGGGGCGGATGGACGCCTATCAGAAGGCACTGCTGGCCCACATGAAGGAGACGGCCCGGGTGGCGGGAGAGATCCCGGTGGATACCGTTTATTTTGGAGGAGGAACCCCCAGCTACTACGGGGAAAAGCGGCTGCGGGAGCTGCTGAAGGCGGTGAAAAAGCTCTTCCAGGTGGAAAAAAACGCGGAGATCACCCTGGAGGCCAACCCGGACAGTGTCAATTTCAAAGCCCTGCGGGCACTGCGCCGGGCGGGCTTCAATCGCTTATCCATGGGCTTTCAGTCTGCATGCCCGGAGGAACTGCGGGATATTCACCGCCCCCACAGCGTGGAGCAGGGAGACGCGGCGGTGGCGGCCGCCAGAGCGGCCAAGCTTGGAAATCTGTCCCTGGACCTCATATACGGCCTGCCGGGACAGAGTGAAGAGAGCTGGAAGCGGACTGTGGAGCATGCCCTGTCCCTCGCTCCCGAGCACCTGTCCTGCTACGGGCTGAAAGTGGAGGAGGGGACCCCGCTGGCCAGGCGGGTATCCGAAGGGGAGGTCTTGCCCGATGATGACACCCAGGCGGAGATGTATCTGTGGACGGTGGAACGGCTCCGCCAGGCGGGGTATGAACAGTATGAGATCTCAAATTTTGCCAAGCCCGGCTATGAGTCCCGGCATAATCTGCGCTACTGGCTCACCCGGCCCTACATCGGCTTTGGGCCAGGGGCCCATTCCGACTTCGGTGGGCGGCGGTATGCCTGGATCCGGGACCTGGACGGGTATATCAAAGGAGTGCTGGAGGGAGGAACGCTGCTGGAAAGTCAGGACCTGATCCCTCAGCGGGAGCGGGGAGGAGAGTATCTGATGCTCCGCCTGCGCACCGCCCGGGGAATTGAGGAATGGGAGTACCGGGGGACCTACTTTATGGATTTTACCCCCATTGAGACCCGGCTGCGGGAGTTCTCCGATCAGGGCTGGGCGGAGAAAACACCGGAAGGCAGGTGGCGGCTGACCCCCAAAGGCTTTCTGGTGTCCAATCAACTCATCGGAGATCTGTTGGAGCGTCAGCAGGAGGTCAGCCTTTCCGAGCTGCTGCCCAGGGTAAAGCGGCTGCAGGAGGAGCGGAACGAGACATGATTTTCTAAAATCTGGATGGTTTTTTGCGCCATCCGGACAGGAAAGCTTTGGTCAGAGGGGCCTTGTCCGTCTTTTTTTACAATTCGGTGAAGGCAATGTAAAATTTATTGCCAGGTGGACATAATAGTGCTATAATGTATGCGGTTTACCATGCCTTGAAGCAGAAAAAGATGGTTGATTTGATATTACATATGGTATATTTGCCATATATTTCGTATAGATTCTAAAGTTGTGAATCAAAGAGGGTGCCTTATTTGACCAAGTATCTGATTCAGGGGGGAAATCCCCTGCACGGGACCGTGCATATCAGCGGAGCCAAAAATGCGGCGGTGGCTATCATTCCTGCCGCTCTGCTGGTGGACGGGACCTGCCGTATTGAGAATATTCCGCAGATCAGCGATGTGACTTTGATCCTCCAGATCCTTCAGGAGCTGGGGGCGGATGTGCGTACTGTAAACCGGACCACTGTGGATGTGGACTGCTCCCGGGTCCGCAATCGCCAGGTGCCCTATGAGCTGGCGCGGAAGATCCGGGCCAGCTATTATCTGGTGGGCGCCCTGCTGGGGCGGTTTGGCTGGGCGGAGGTTCCTCTGCCCGGCGGCTGCGATTTGGGCGGACGGCCCATTGATCAGCATATCAAGGGCTTTCTTGCCATGGGGGCCGAGGTGGATGTGCGCAACGGTCTGATCTATGCCCGGGTTCCGGACGGAGGGCGTCTGGCCGGCGGACAGATTTACCTGGACATGGTGTCTGTGGGGGCGACGATGAATATCATGCTGGCCGCCGTGCTGGCCAGCGGCATGACCATTATTGAAAATGCCGCCAAGGAGCCCCATATCGTGGACCTGGCCAACTTCCTCAACTCCATGGGTGCCAATATCATGGGCGCCGGTACCGATGTGATCAAGATCCGGGGTGTGGAGAAGCTGCAGGGAGGCACCTATTCCATCATCCCCGATCAGATCGAGGCAGGCACTTATATGGCCGCCGTCTCTGCAGCCGGAGGCGAGCTGCTCATTAAAAATGTCATTCCCAAGCACCTGGACTGCATCACAGCCAAGCTGGTAGAGATGGGGGTGGAGGTGGAGGAGCAGGATGACGCCGTTCTGGTCCGCCGCAGCGGCCCGCTGAACCGGGTGAATGTGAAGACGATGCCCTATCCCGGCTTCCCCACCGATATGCAGCCTCAGATCGCTGCGGTGCTGTGTCTGGCCCGGGGGACCAGCGTGCTCACCGAGGGCGTCTGGGACAACCGCTACCGGTATGTGGATGAGTTCCGGCGCATGGGTGCCCGGATCCAGGTGGACGGCAAGGTGGCGGTTATTGAAGGGGTGGACGGCCTGACCGGCGCTCCTGTGCATGCCTGTGACCTGCGGGCGGGGGCGGCTATGGTCATCGCCGGACTGGCCGCCCAGGGTAACACCGAGATTGATGGGATCCACCATATCGAGCGGGGCTATGAGACCCTGGTGGAGAAGCTGGCCTCGGTAGGAGCGGATATCCGCACTGTCTTTATTCCCGACGAGGACAGCCAGAGCCAGGTGGGCTGAACAAGAGATCTTCTTTCGCCGTCCGCCGGGCGGCGAAATTTTTTTGAGAACGGAGGGAGTACCTTGCTGACATTTACCACCCTGGCCAGCGGGTCCGGCGGAAATGCGGCCCTAGTGTCCAGCGGGGACACCCATATTTTGCTGGATGGAGGGATCTCTGCCCGGCGCATCACGCTGGGTATGCGGGCCTTGGGAGTGGAGCCGGAACAGCTGGAGGCCATTCTGGTGACGCATGAACACCATGACCATGTGAGCGGTCTTCCGGTGTTCACCAAAAAGCGGAGGATCCCCATTCTGGCAACCGGTCCCACCTGCCGATGTCTGACGGAAAAAATGCCGGAGCTGAGCGGTCTTCTGCGGGAGCAGAAGGCGGGCAGCGGGGTGCAGCTGGGAGAGCTGTGGGTCAAATCCTTCCCCACGCCCCACGATGCCGCGGGCAGTGTGGGATACTCCATTTCGGGGGATGAAGGGCGGATGGTCCTTTGCACCGATCTGGGGTATGTAACGGAGGAAGTGAAGGGGGCGGTCCGTGGCTGCGATCTGCTGGTGTGTGAGACCAACCACGACGAGGACTGGGTCCGGTCCGGTCCCTATCCCTACTACTTAAAGCAGCGGGTCCTGGGGGATTGGGGCCACCTGTCCAACGAGGCCGGAGCGGAGCTCATCGCCTTGGCGGTGGAACAGGGGACCAGACAGGTGATTTTGGCCCATCTCTCTCACCAGAACAACACCCCTGCCCACGCCAGGGCGGTGGTATGGCGGAGGCTGGCCGCCATGGGCTGTGATCCGGAGCAGGACATCTCCCTTACGGTGGCACCCCGGAGCGAGCCCGGCCCGGTTTTTTGCTTGGGCGCGGAGCAAGGGCTCTCTCTTGGAGGGAGGGCAATATGCTGAGTGTCTATCTTGTCTGCGTGGGTAAGCTGAAGGAGAAATTTTATCTGGAAGCCTGTGGGGAGTACCTGAAACGCCTGTCTCCCTACTGTAAGCTCACTGTGGTGGAATTGCCCGAGGAGAGGCTGCCTCAAAACCCGTCCCAGGCCCAGATCCAGCAGGCCCTGGAGAAGGAGGGACAGGCCATCCGGGGAAAGCTTCCCCAGGGAACCAGCCTGGTATGCCTGTGCGTGGAGGGAAAGCTTCGATCCAGTGAGGAGCTGGCAGGGATGCTCCGTACCTGGGAAACGAACCCATCCAAGCATCTGGCCTTTGTCATCGGCGGCTCCTACGGCCTGGCCCAGTCCTTGAAAGATGAGGCTTGGGTGCGGCTGTCCATGTCCCCCATGACCTTTCCCCACCATCTGGCCCGGGTGATGGTGCTGGAGCAGATCTACCGGGCTTTTAAAATCAACGAGGGGTCCAGCTACCATAAGTAATAAAAACTCCAGCCGCACCAGCGGCTGGAGTTTTTATTGACGATCAGGCCTGGGGCAGCTTCAGCTCCTGGCCGATATAGATGAGGGAGGGGTTGGAGATAGCAGAGCGGTTGAGCTCATAGATTTCCTGCCAGCGCTTGCCGGAGCCCAGCTCCTTGGATGCAATGCGCCACAGAGAATCACCTTTTTGGACCGTGTAGATGCGATCCTGAGGCTGGGCGCTGGGTTCTTCAGTGTCGGGCTGGGTCTCTTCCGGCTGCTCCTCGGGCTGGGAGGAGGCATTGAGGATGGTGATGCGGCCCTGGCCGGCGGGGTCCTGATAGTCGGCGCCTACCTGGCCTCCCATCTCATCAGTGAAGAAGCTGATGAGAGCCTGGTTGTCCAGGATCACACTGTCCTTCAAAAGGGTGTTGTCCTGGAACATGGTGAAGCCGTCGCCGCCGGACTTGATAAGGTAGTTGTGGGAGGAGACCGTATAGACCTTGTCCAGCTCCAGGCTCTGGCCGCCCACCATGACATCGGTGACCCGGTAAGGGCCGTCAACGCCCAGGAAAGCCCCCTGGTCGGACACCTGAACGGAGGAGGGGATGGAGGCGTCCACGGTAAAGGTCACACCTGAAACCTGGAGGAAGCCGCCGCTGCTCTCAGGGTAGAGGCGTACGCCCATCTCCAGGGCGTCCAGCACCTCCTGGCCGGTGGCCTCCACCAGACACAGCTCGTTGCCGTAGGGCTGAACGCTGAGCAGGTCCTGGTAGGTGATCTCGCCCACGGCGATATCTGCCCGGACGCCGCCGCCATTGGCCAGACCGATGTCGGCCCCAAGAGAGTACCGGTAGGCGTCGGCCACCAAATCGCCCAGGTTGGTCTCACCCACCCGGACGGCCCAGTCATAGTTATTTTCGGCGGTGGCCTTCAAAGAGACGGAGGTGCTGCCCACCACCTGCTGGAGCTCTTCTTCAAACTGGCTGTTGACCTGGGCCAGATAGGCCTGGGTGTCGGAGTCGACGGGAGTATCCTCACCCTCCAGAGAGAGGAGCTGAGTGGTGACCTCTCCGGTGGCGGGGTCCAGAATCACACAGCCCAGGTTGGCAAGCTGGGTGCCTGTCTGTACCAGAGCCACAGGCTCACCGGCCTTGTTGGAGACTTCCTGCTGGTAGGCCTCGTGGGAGTGACCGTCAATGACCACATCGATGCCGGTGGTATTGGCGATCACAGCAGAAGAAGTCCACTGGGAAGTGGTGCCCTCCATGCCCAGATGGGCCAGAGCCACCACATAGTCCGCGCCTTCCGCCCGGGAGGCGTCTACGGCATTCTGCACAGCGGTATAGAGGTCCTGGCCGTTTCCACCCTCGCAGAAGGAGTAAATGTAATTGCCGACGTCATCCTGGAAGTGGGTGGGATCGGACTTGGTGAGTGTCTCGGGGGTAGAGACGCCCACATAGGCCACCTGTACATCTCCGTAATCCGCTACCGCATAGGGTGCGAAAACGCTCTGGCCGGACTGGTCCAGCAGATTGCAGGACAGGTAGGTGTACTGGGCCCTGTTCTCGGCCAGATTCAGCAGTACATCCATGCCGTAGTCAAACTCATGGTTCCCGGGAATGGCATAGTCATAGCCAAGATAGTTCATGATATCCACCAGACTGGCCCCTTCAGTGAGGGTGCCGATGGGGCCGCCCTGAATGGCGTCGCCGGAATCCACCAAAGTGACCCGGTCGGTGCCGTACTGCTGTTCCATCTCCGTGCGGTAAGCGGCCACAGCGGCATAGCGGTCAGTAGCGGTGTGGACATCGTTGGTGTGAAGAATGACCACAGGGGAAGCGTCCGACGCCGTGGCCGGAAGGGCCAGCCCCAGCACAAGGGCGGCGGTGAGCAGGAGACTTGCGAGCTTTTTCATACAATACTCCTTTCTGATTACAGACCTGTAAGGTCAAAGGGTGGGGTATATTCCTCCCTGGCACTGGTCCGCTCCTGGGTAAAGCCGGCCAGGCCAAGGTTTCCCATATATTCATTGGCTGCGCGCATTTCCCCTGGACGCAGACGGCGGTCAAGCTCGGGAAAGCGGCCGGACAGGTCCCCCCAGGGGGTGTACTGGCTCATGAGGGAGAAAAGGACGGTACCTGGCTCAAATTCCCGGGCTGCCCAATCCATTACCGCCTTGGCCTGAGCCACCTGCCCCGGGAGGATCAGGTGGCGGATGATCACCCCATGGGTGAGCAGACCGTGCGCGTCAAAGCGGCAGGGACCGGTCTGGCGGACCATCTCCCGGATGGCAGCTGCGGCAGCCTGGGGATAGTCCTCTGCGCCTGAGTAGCGCCGGGCAGTTTCCGGGTCCAGATATTTCAGATCGGGCAGGTAGATATCCACCAGCCCCTCCATACCTTTTAATGTTTCTACCCTGTCGTAGCCTCCGGTGTTCCAGACCACGGGGACGGACAGAGGATGGGATTTCAGCAGGTCCCTGACCACATGGGCGTAGTGGGTGGGGTTGACGAAGTTGATGTTGTGGGCACCCTGAGCAATGAGGTCATCACAGATTTCCCCCAGTCGGTCCAGAGAGACAGCCTTCCCGAAATCCTGTCGGCTGATCTTCTCATTCTGGCAGAAGACACAGCCCAGGCTGCACCCGGAGAAGAAGATGGTGCCGGAGCCCCGGGTGCCCGAGATGGGAGGCTCCTCCCACATATGAAGGGCGGCCCGGGCCAATACAGGGACTTCCGGCATCCGGCACCGGCCCTCTCCGTGGTCGGTGGTGCGAAGAGCGCCGCAGTTTCGGGGGCAGAGACGGCAGATCATGGCTTTGCCTCCTTAAAACCGGCCCAAACGGTCGGCCACGATTTGGGAAAAGGACTGGAAAGCGTTGGGCAGGGCATAGCGGTCCCGCAGATTTGCCCGGTCGGCCCAAACCCACCCCTCGGGGAGGACGGGATCATCCAGTTGTGCGGCCAGGGCGGTCATGTGCCACTCAATGTGGGTGAAGATGTGCTTCCCTGTTCCCACTTTTGAGAGACAGTTGGGGAACAGATCCCATCTGGCAGGCCAGTTCTCCTCGGATGCTGGCTCGTTGGGATATTCCCACAGTCCCGCCAGCAGGCCCCGGTCCGGGCGGCGGCGGAGTGCCACGGCATTTTCGAAAAAGAACAGGTAGACGGTGCGCTCCTCGATCCGCCGGGCCTTTTTAGCCGCCTTGATGGGCAGCTCTTCCGTCCGCCCCTCCTGATAGGCCCGGCAGAAGGGAGCGGCGGGGCAGTGGCCGCACAGGGGGGCACCGTTGGGCAGACAAACGGTGGCGCCCAGCTCCATCATGGCCTGGTTAAAGTCTCCGGGGGCGTCCAGGGGAATCACTTCCCCCAGAGCGGCGGTTACCTTTTTCTTCATGGCGGGAGTGGAGATATCCCCATTGTCCCCGCAAATACGGGCGGTGACCCGCAGTACATTGCCGTCCACCGCCGGGACCGGCAGATGAAAGGCGATGGAGGAGATGGCTCCGGCGGTGTAGTCCCCCACCCCGGCCAGGGCACGGATATCCTCATAGGTGTTTGGAAATACCCCATTGTGGGTTTCCATGATCTGCAGGGCGGCCTTCTGCAGGTTTCGGGCCCGGCTGTAGTAGCCCAGCCCCTGCCAAAGCTTCATCAGCTGCTCCTGGGGGAGCGCCGCGAGATGGGCCACTGTGGGAGCAACCTCCAGAAAACGGCGGTAATATTCCATTACCGCCGCCACACGGGTCTGCTGGAGCATGATCTCCGACACCCACACATGGTACGGGGTGGGGTCGCTGCGCCAGGGGAGGACCCGGGCGTGTTCCCGGTACCAGAGCAGCAGGGGAATGGGCAAATGCTGAAGCTCCTCCAAAGGGGGGCCTCCTCTCCATTAAAGTCCTCTTTATCATACACGCTTCCTCGGGAAACTTCAACCATAGGAACATATAATAAAATACTAATAATCTGCATAACGGATTTGGGGATGGTATTTCAGGAGAGGGAGTGGTAAAGTCTTTTCCAGAGAGAAGGTTAAAAATTTAACGATATACCGACTGCCGCTCTTGCCGGTGTACCGGAGAAGAAATGACCTGTCTCTCCATCATTCCTTTTTCATCCATCCTTCCAGATCAAACCAACAAGGGACGCCCTCAAGGGCGTCCCTTGTTGGTTTTACTGCTTTTCCCGGTCCAAAACCGTCTCCAGAGCCTCTACCAGCTCATAGACCAGGTTGTCACAGTGGGGCTTGCGCTCCTCACCCCGCTCTTTGGCAGTGCGGAGCAGGGTGGCACAGTCGGTGGCCCCGTGTTTTTCTTTGAACTGGCGAAGCAGAGCCAGAGACTCCTCCTCTCCACAGCCCGTCATGCCCAGCACCATCATGGCACCGGACAGGGCGCCGCAGACCGAGCCGTGGCGCATACCGGCATTGAAGTAGGTGCCCAGAGCGTAGGCCTCATCCCGGGTAAGGCCCATCTCCTGAGCAAAGGTGAGCAGCACGGACTGACAACAGTTATAGTGTACCTTGGTGTCTGCCCGCAGGGGACGAACCAGTGCCATGTGATCCATTTAAAAAACTTCCCTTCTCTTTATTTGGTTTTATCAATGACCATCTGCTCATAGCGCAGATACTCATAACCGGCCCTCCGATAGAGATGGAGAGCGCTTTGGTTGATGGGGTTGACCTCCAGGCGGAAGCGGCGGGCGGTGGGGTATTCCTTTTCCAGCCAGGTTAAAATATCCACACCGAGACCTCTGCCCCGGAAGGAGGGGGTCAGATAGATCTCCTCCAGAAAGATGCACCGTCCTCCAACCTCAGCGGAATAGCACTGGGTGATATAGAGGTAGCCGGCGGGCTGATCACCCACCAGAATGAGAAGGCCGCGGAGCAGAGGCTCATTGGGGTCGGCGGCATCCCGGAAGGAGCGCTCCAGAATTTCAGTGTCCACAGAGTGGAGGACGGCGTCTCCCTGATAAAAGTCCTCCACCATGGGAAGGATCAGGTCATGGTCGGCTAAAGTGATGTCACGAAAAGTAAGCATGATGGTTCTCCTTATCAGTTGAAAATATCTGGGGTGTCGGCAAACATCTGCCGGACTCGCTGAAGGACGGGACGGTTTTCCGGCTGGGACAGGGCCGGATCCTGGGTGAGCAGCCGGTTGGCTGCTTCCTGGGCCTCGCTGAGCAGACGCATATCGCCGGAGAGGTCGGCGAGCTTCATCTGAGGCAGACCATGCTGCCGGTTGCCGAAAAAGTCGCCGGGACCCCGGGCCTTCAAATCTTCTTCGGAAATTTTAAAGCCATCGGTGGTGGAGGCCAGAGTGCGCAGTCGGGTCATAGCCTCAGCGCTGCGGGTAGCAGTGATGAGAACGCAGTAGGACTGGTGCTTGCCTCGGCCCACACGGCCCCTGAGCTGGTGAAGCTGGCTGAGGCCGAAGCGCTCGGCGTTTTCAATGATGATGAGGGAGGCGTTGGGCACATCCACGCCTACCTCCACCACGGTGGTGGCCACCAGGACCTGGATCTCTCCCCGGGCAAAGGCGGACATAGTCGCGTCCTTTTCTTTGGGTTTCATTTTCCCATAAAGTAGGCCCAGTGTCAAATCGGGAAAAACATGGCGCTGGAGCTGTTCGGAGTAGGTCTTTACCGCCTTCAGCTCGGCGGCGGGGGAGGAAAGAGTCCAGGGACCGTCAATCGGAGCTTCTTCGGCGGCCTCCTCTACAGCGGGACAGATCATGTAGACCTGCCGCCCCTGAGCCACCTGCTTGCGTACAAAGTTATACATCCTCTGGCGCTTGTCCTCACGCACGACATAGGTCTCCACCGGAGTGCGGCCCGGGGGGAGCTGGTCGATGACCGAGATGTCCAGGTCTCCGTAGATGATGAGAGCCAGGGTGCGTGGAATGGGGGTGGCGGACATGACCAGCACATGGGGGGGCGGCATGCCGCCGCTCTCCGACTTCCCGGCCAGGGCAGAGCGCTGGGCTACGCCGAAGCGGTGCTGTTCATCAGCCACAATGAGGGCCAGACGGCGAAAGACCACTCCCTGGGAGATGAGAGCGTGGGTGCCCACCACAAAGTCGATCTCTCCCTCGGCCAGCTGGGTTCGGACCTTTTTTTTCTCTGTGGGGGTGAGAGAGCCGGTGAGCAGGCCTACACGGATCCCTGCGGGGGAGAGCAGGGCGGACAGGGAGCGGAAGTGCTGTTCGGCCAGCACCTCGGTGGGGGCCATAAGGGCGCTTTGATATCCGCTCCGGGCGCACAGCCACCCGGCAAAGGCGGCCACGGCGGTCTTGCCCGAGCCCACATCGCCCTGAATGAGGCGGTTCATGGGTCTGCCGGAGGACATGTCAAAGGCCACTTCGTCCATCACCCGGCTCTGAGCGTCGGTGGGGGCAAAGGGGAGCAGGGAGAGAAACTCCGCTTTTGGGCGGGCAGGAATGGCGCAGGCCAGCTGGGAAGTTTCCCGTCGGTGCTTGAGAAAACTCAGACCTACAGACAAATAAAAGAGCTCTTCAAAGGTGAGCCGCCGCCGGGCCAGGTCCAGGGCCTGCTCATCCTGTGGAAAGTGGATGTTTCGCAGGGCAAACTCCAGGGCAGCCAGGCTGTGCTCCTGGCGGATGTGCTGGGGCAGGGTCTCCGGCAGGCCGGCGGCACAGGGGAGGACCTGACGGACCAGAGAGGCCATCAGGTGATTGCTGAGTCCCGAGGTGAGGGGATAGATGGGCATAATGCAGCCGGTGAAGCTCTGCCTGCCCAGATGTTCAAAGACCGGGTTGACCATGGTGCGGCGGCGTCCCTGCTCCTCCACGGTGCCGAAGAAGATATAGTCCTCGCCGCTGCTGATAGCCCGTTCCACATAGCCCTGATTGAAGAAGGTCAGGTGGAGGGCGCCGGTGTGGTCTACCACCTTCACTTGGACCAGCTCCAGCCCCTTCCGGATCCGGGTGCGCCGGGGGTGCTCTGCCGCCATGGCAGATATGCAGACTCGCTGGCTCAGAGGGGCTTCCCGGATGGTGTAGATCTGCCGCCGATCCTCGTAGTCACGGGGGTAGTGAGTCAGCAGGTCCCCGGCGTGGACAAGGCCCAGCTTTTCCAGTTTCTTGGCTCGCTGCTCTCCGACACCTGCCAGGTCCAGCAGGGAGGTGTCCGGTGTGACGGCCATGGAAGTCCCTCCTCTCTCAATGGCTTGTTCCATTGTAGCACAGCCCCGGGCGGGAGTAAAGGCGAAAGGGCGGCCTTGTCAGGGAGCGACGGGGACGGTATAATGGTACAATCAGGAATTAAAGGAGGAGCGCGTATGTCCCAATATATTTTGAACCTGCTCCCGGTCAGGGAGGAGGAAAAGGGGGAGTTTGAGGCCATTGCCCCTGACGCCGTCCATGTGTACGCCGGGCGGCGGACGGTGACCCCGGAGCAGCTGGAAAAGGCGACCATCATCTTTGGCTGGCCCCGGCCCAGGGAGATGAAAAATGCCCGGAGCCTTCAGTGGTTCCAAACAATGTGGGCCGGGACAGAGGAGTATGAGGGGATGCTGCCTGATGGGATCCTCTTTACCTGCTCGGCGGGAACAAACAGCCGCTCGGTGGCCGAGCATATGTTGGCCTCCCTGATGGCGGTGTGCCGCCGTCTGCCCACCTACCGGGACTCCCAGAGGGCCCACCGATGGGAGGACGAGGGGACCATGAAGACCATTCTGGGCGGTACTGTGCTGGTGTTGGGGGCCGGCCATGTGGGCAGTGACTTTGCCGGGATGTGCCAGAACCTGGGAGCCCGGACCGTGGGATTCAAACGAACGGTGCGGGGCGCGGTGCCCGGCTTTGACCAGGTATATACCATGGAGGAGCTGGACCGGTGGCTGCCCCAGGCCGATGTGGTGGCTCTGGCCTTGCCCCACTCTTCAGAGACTGTTGGGATCATGGACGAGCGTCGGCTTCGTCTGATGAAGAGGGATGCAGTGCTCCTCAATGCGGGCAGGGGCTCCGCTCTGGACCAGGAGGCCCTGGTCAGGGTCATGGGAGAGGGGCACTTGTGGGGTGCCGCCCTGGATGTGACCGAGCCGGAGCCCCTGCCCCAGGACAGTCCCCTGTGGGATGTTCCCAATCTGCTTCTTACCCCCCATGTGGCAGGAGGAATGCGCCTGGAGATCACCCGCCGGGCCTGCATCAAGCTGGCCCAGGACAATTTGCGGCGGTATCTGGCAGGGGAACCCCTGGTGAACCAGGTGAAATAAGGTTTTCTGAGCCGCAACCGGACCTCGCCTTTTGCGTCTGAAAGGATAGAAAGGAGAGATCCTGATGAAACGGAGACGAATTGCTGCCGGCCTTGTTGTACTGCTGATACTAGGAGGAGCCGTGTGGTGGTGGACGGGGCCCCGGCATGCCCTGAACGGTCCCCCGAAGCTAACCGTGTTGGCGGGGAGCGGGGAAACCAAAGTGGGCTATTGGAGCGCCGACTGGGCCAGCCCCACCACCGGCTTCAGTGCCTGCGGTGCCTCCCCCACTGACCCGGCCGCCCGCTACGAACTGACGGTTATATATCTAGAGGGGAGGGAGGATACTCTTACCCTGTCCTATCCCACGGCCCCCAGCCATTTGACAGTGTCCTTTACCCCGGACAGGGGAGGGGAGACGGTGTGCCTCTACGATGGCTGGGGCAGGCGGAAGCTTGCAATTCCTCTTCCTGAAGATTTCAGAGGAATTTATGAGGTGAGCGAGAGGTGGCGGACTGTCCCGCCCGCCTCGGGAAATGTCCAGCGGGGCTTCCTGGTGGTGGGGGTGGGGGAGAGTGTGGGAGACCCGAAGCTGGCTGAGCCCCCTGCGCTCACCGTAGTCACGGCTGACGGCGCGGCGGTCGCCGCTCGGCGGGGCTCCTACTCCTGGTGTGTATGGCTGGGCGGGGATGAGCTGGAGGGCACCATTGCCGACTGCGCCCACCCCCTGGAAATGACCGATCTGCCCGCCCTGTCCGCCCGGCCTGGAGACCGGGTGAAGCTTCAGTTTTCCATCCTGCCAGACGAGGTGTCGGTGTGGGCCTGGTCGGCGCAAAAGGGGATTGACCAGGGGCCAATAGAGGTGGAAGCCCTTTCTGTGGATGAGGTTTTGCTTCCGGAGCTGGCGGGTGATACGGTGTGCGAGGTGCGGGGCAGCTGGTCCCTGGCGGGAAACGCCGGAGGCGGGGTAAGCTATTTGTTTAAAATTCCATGAGACAGGTCAGTAGCTGTGCAGCTGATAGAATGGATGGAAAGACTGGGGAGAAAGGTCGTATACCATGGCAATCGAGAACGGCGTGTGGATCATGCGGGGGCTTTTCTGGGATGACCCTCTGCGTATCCGCAGCTGGCAGGAATTGATCCGCTGGATCGATGAGGTCGGATTTCTGCCTCTTTTTAAAAATGAGATCGATGGCTTTTCTGTGGAGGAGCATACCTCCGAGCTTTACTGGTGGAGCGGGGAAGCGGAGCAGGATCCATGGGAGTGGCGGCAGCTGATGGCACACAGCGGCCAGGTGGCCTACGGAAAATTTTTTGGCAAAAAGGCCGGCTTTATCTCCCGGGCGTGGTTTCCCCACTTTGCCAATTGGCGGCGCAGGGGATACGACTTTGACAGCCGCTGGGATGAGGGACTGGCCACCCTGCGGCAAAAGCGCCTGATGGACCAGTTTGCCGCCCGGGAGGAGCTATATTCCTTTGAACTTAAGGCGCTGGCCGGGTTTGGCAAGGATGGAGAACGGAATTTTGAAGGGACCGTTACCGACCTTCAGATGGGCGGGTACCTGCTGATCCGGGACTTTCGGCAGCGCCTCAACAAAAAAGGCAGACCCTATGGATGGCCCATCGCTGTCTATGCCACGCCGGAGGTCCTGTGGGGATATGAACATATTTCCTCCGCCTACCGGACGGAGCCCGAACAGTCAGGAGAGCTTATTTTTGAACAGGTGGGAAAGAGCTTCCCAGCGGCCACGGAGCTGAAGCTCCAGGCGGTGCTGGGATGGGAGCGATGAGGGGAGAAGCCATATGATCCGAGACATTTGTACAGACGAAACCTTCCTGGCTCAAAGGGCACAGCCCGCCACACCGGATGATCTGCCCGTTGCCGCAGATCTGCTGGATACCCTGATGCACCACAAGAGCAGATGTGTGGGTATGGCGGCCAACATGATCGGTGTCAACAAGCGTATCATTGCCTTTGACGACGAGGGTAAATACATGGTCATGTTCAACCCGGAAATTATCCGCAGGTCCTGGCCCTATGACGCGGAGGAGGGCTGTCTCTCTCTGACCGGCACCCGCCCGGCCAAACGCTGGAAGTCCATCAAGGTGCGCTGGCAGAATGAGAAGTTTCAGGAACGCATCAAAACCTTCACCGGCTGGACGGCACAGATCATCCAGCACGAGATCGATCACTGTGAGGGGATCATCATATGAAAAAATGCAGGATCACCGTTATACGCATTACCCGCTATGAGGATCTGATGGCTCGGTATGAAAACCCCATCTCCCACGCCTGTGACATGGAGGAGGGGCAGGTGTTCATCGCCAATGGCTGGGAGAAGCCGGAGGGCTTTTGTCCCAGCGCCTGGGACACGCTCTCCCCCTTTGTACTGGCCCTGAGCCATGGGGCGGAGAACTTCTATGACGGGTGGATGAAAAACCCCAAATCCGCCATGATCTCCTGCAACGATGGCTTCCGGCCGGTGAGCTTTCTGGTGGAAGCGCTGGAGGAGGACGCGGAGTGAGGAGGAAAGCGTATGTTTGAACACAAAGTTGCCGTGGTTACCGGTGGGGCCAGAGGCATTGGCAGGGCCATCGCGGAGGAATTTAGAAGAGAGGGCGCCCGTGTGTGCGTCATCGACCTGCTGGAAAACGACTATTATGTGGGCGATCTGGCGGACCAGACGGTGCTGGAGGACTTTGCCCGCAAGGTCATCAGCGACTATGGCCATGTGGACTATCTCATCAACAACGCTCTGCCTCTTATGAAGGGCATTGACCAGTGCGGCTATGAGGAGTTCAACTACGCTCTGCGGGTAGGGGTGACCGCTCCCTTTTACCTCACCAAGCTGTTCGTTCCCCACTTTGCACCGGGATCAGCCATTGTGAATATCTCCTCCTCCCGGGATCGGATGAGTCAGCCTCAGACCGAGAGCTACACAGCGGCCAAGGGGGGCATTGCCGCCCTGACCCACGCCATGGCGGTGAGCCTTGCGGGCCGGGTGCGGGTCAACTCCATCTCTCCCGGCTGGATCGACACCGGCGGAACCGCCTATACGGGACCGGACGCCCTCCAGCAGCCCGCCGGCCGGGTGGGCAACCCTCTGGATATTGCCAATATGGTGCTTTACCTCTGTTCAGACAAGGCGGGCTTTATCACCGGGGAAAACATTTGTATCGATGGAGGAATGACCCGCCAGATGATTTATCACAATGACTTTGGCTGGACGCTGCAGGGAGGAGACCGCTTATGAAAACCGCTGTCTGCTACTATTCCCGGCATCATGGGAACACCTTAAAGGTGCTGGAGGCCATGGCTGAGGCAGGAGAACTCGACCTTATCGATGTGACTGCTCGCCGGACTGTCCGTCTGGAGATATATGACTGCGTGGGCTTTGCCTCTGGCATCTACTACGGAAAATTTCAGCAGAGCGTCCTCCAGTTTGCCCGGCAGTACCTGCCCCAGGGCAAGCCTGTTTTCCTCGTCTATACCTATGGGATATACCGCCCCGGCTATGGGAAGGACATGGAAAGGATTGCCGGAGAAAAGGGGTGCGCTGTGCTGGGCAAATTCGGCTGCAAAGGCTATGACACATTTGGACCCTTCCGACTGGTGGGTGGAATTGCCAAGGGACACCCGGACACGCGGGACCTGGAGCGTGCCCGAGCATATTATCAAGGGATCAAAGTCCGCCAAAGCTGAGATCACAGGCTGAGCGCCCGCCGCTTGGCGGGTATTTTTGGGGACCAGATCGGCTGCATGGGTTAAAGAGTGCGGAAATCCAGGAAAAATTTGGTATACTGATAAAGTACGAACGGAGCGAAAGATACATCCTGTGAAATGTACCATTCTCTCCGGCGTCTGCGGGAACAGCGGAAAGAGACGACAGAACGGATGGCCGAGGCTTGGACTGAGGAGGATAGCGGAGCATGGAAGAATGCCTGATTTGTAAAGCGCCCCTGGAGTACCTGACGGAGGACCAAATGATGGAGTGCGCCGTCTGCCATAAACAAGAACGCAGCAAGACCCGGTGCATCAACGGCCACTATGTGTGCAATGACTGTCATACTCAGGGCATGGACAGCATTTTCGGCCTTTGCCTGGGTGAGACCTCCTGTGACCCTGTCGCCATTGTTCGGAGGATGATGGACCTGTCCTTCTGCCATATGCACGGTCCGGAGCACCATGTAATGGTAGGCGCGGCACTGCTTACAGCTTACAAAAACGCCGGTGGGAATCTGGAACTGGAGTCGGCCCTGCGGGAGATGTACAGCCGAGGCAAAGAGGTCCCCGGCGGTGCCTGCGGCTTTTGGGGGGCCTGCGGAGCGGGGATCAGTGCAGGGCAGTTTTTGGCCATTGCCACGGCGTCCACCCCGCTGGCCCGAGAGCCCTGGGGACTGAGCAATCAAATGACTGCCAAGGCCCTGGAATGTATCGGCAGAGCGGGCGGTCCCCGGTGCTGCAAGCGGGATTCCTTTCTGGCTATTCTGGCAGCCGTGGACTTTGCCCGGGAGCATCTTGGGGTGGAGATGGAGCGGAGCGTCCCCGTCTGCTCCTATAGCGGCCAGAACAGTCAATGTATCGGCAGGAAATGCCCCTTTTCAGCCGCCAATCACAAAAATTCCTAGGCTGTTTTTCACTGAATCCTGCCTTGTGACAGAATCCCCGGGTCCCACCCTCATGAGCGGAAGGGTGCGGGACCTGGGGATCGTTTGTTTGATGAAATATATGGTGGGCGATCATCCGCGCAAGATCATTTCCATAGACTTTCCCTTGGCTAGCTCGTCCACCAGCTTGTCCAGATAACGGATCTCCTGCATCAGAGGATCCTCAATCTCCTCCACCCGAACGCCGCAGATCCTGCCGGTAATAAGTCGGCGGTTTGGGTTCATGGAGGGGGCGTTTCGGAAAAACTCACCATAGCTGGTGTCGGACTGCTCCAGGTGGGCGATGTCCGATGGGGTGTATCCGGTGAGCCAGGCGGTCACCTGATCCACTTCCTCCCGGGTCCGGCCCTTTCGTTCTGCCTTGTGAACCAGAAGAGGGTAGAGGGAGGAGAAGGGCATCTTCGTCACATCGATGCGGGGCATATCATTAACCTCCCCGAAGACCAGGGTCAAAGAGGACCAGATAGACCGTCATGTCGTGGGAGCAGAGGAATTCCTCAATGGTTTCCGTCGCAACCTGCAGAGCCTGATCCTTGGGGTAGCCGTACGCTCCGGAGGAGATGAGAGGAAAGGCCACTGTTTCGCAGTGGTTGGACAGGGCTAGTTCCAGTGAGGAGCGGTAGGCAGAAATGAGCAGCTCCCGCTCGCCGCGGCTGCCGCCGTGCCAGATGGGACCCACAGTGTGGATCACATATTTCGCAGGCAGACGGTAGCCCTTTGTGATTTTGGCCTGTCCTGTTCTGCAGCCGCCCAGAGTGCGGCACTCCTTCAGCAGGTCCGGTCCGGCGGCGCGATGGATGGCACCGTCCACCCCTCCGCCTCCCAACAGACTTTCGTTGGCGGCATTGACGATAGCGTCCACCTTCATGGTGGTGATGTCATTTCGCACGATGGAAAGGGGCATAGGGACACCTCCCGTAATTTGATGGCCTATGGAGAGTATGGATCAAAAAGTAAGGGAGCGGCTGGGCTCGGTGAAAGAGGAGAAGGTGGCAGTGGCCTCTGTAAGAGCAAAAATCATGGTATTGCCGTCTCCGGGGGCGTACATAGAGCGCAGATTGGGATAGGCGTCCAGCATATGCTCCTGCGCGGCTACTTCAGGGATCTCCACGGCCTTGGCTGCCAGGCGCAGCCAGCGCTGGCCGTCAAAGGCGCATAACTCTATCTGGGGATTGGTCAGCATCTGCTGTGCCACATCCTTTTTTCGACCGGTCTGAATGGTGAGCTGCCCGTTGTATAGATCCACGGTGCCAAAGGGACGCACCCGGGGCTGATTTCCGTCCATTGTGGCCAGGTAATAGGTGCCGCAGGCTTTCAGAAACGCATAGACTTCTTCCATAAAAGATCCCTCCTTGTTTTTTCTCCATTTTATACCTGCTTACAGCACAGCGTCAAGCGTCCAGTCCGGGAAGAGAGATGTAAAACAGCCGCAGGCGGCCTGCCTGCGGCTGAATGAACATATGAAACCGGTTATCGTTTGCAGCTTCCTCCGCAGCAGCCCGAACCCAGTGCGCCGGAGAGCAGCCAGCCTATGAGGCCCATGTACAATACGGAGCTTACGGGGTTGGAGGTGATGGCGCAGGTTCCGGTAGAGCATCCTATAAAATAATAGTAGCAAAGACCGGCTAGAGCGCCTCCCAGGGTAAACAGAGTGGGTCGCAGCCACTTTTTTGCATATCGTTTCACTTCAGTCGCCTCCTGCCAGAAATTTTTCCGCCATATGGACAGCGGTGACCCCGTCGGCCACCGCTGTTACCATCCGGCGAAGGGGGGGTGGACCGTACATTATCAGATGAAGTTGTTTCCGGCTCATATTGACAGCCGCCATATGGGCCGGGTTCTTCCCCTGTGTGACCCCAGTATAGTTTATTACCGGGCTTTTTTCCGTGATAAGGTCACACAAAATGACGATTAAACAGGTGTCTTACCCTGTTTTGCCTTACAGATCAGCTGGGTCATGGTGCCCATGGGACAGTAGACACACCAGCTGCGAGGCTTGAAAAGCAGCATGGTGACAAGTCCCAGAATGGTGGAGGTGAGCATGACGCTGTAAAAGCCGAAGGCAAACTGTGCCACGCCGGGGTGAAACAGCGTGCCATGGTAGGCCCAGTGCCAAGGCAGGCGGAAGGTCCAAAGGAGGGTGACTACCTGACCCAGGTCCCGGACCCCGGCAAATACCAGATAGGTGTTCCACAGCATCAAAAAGAACATGGCAAAGAAAAAGACCAAAAAGCCATATCGAAAGGCCTTGCTCTTCATCCAGCGGGGAATGTCCTGTTTTCGGGACAGGCCAAAGCGTCCGCCGAGCAGGGCAAAAAGCTGTCCCCGGCCGCAGTAGCGGTTGCAGTAGCCCTTGGTCCCGCCCACTGCTGAAATGAGAAGGGGAATAAAGAAGCACAGCAGGCCCAGCCAAGCGAAGAGAATGTTCACAAAGCCCAGCAGAAGATACAGAAGCGACGCGATCCACAGGTAGTCGTACCAGCGCTTTTTCATGCTCCCACCTCCCGGATCGTAATGACGCTGGCGGGACACTCTCTGGCACATTTTCCGCAGCCAACGCATAGTTCCTCTTTGACCCGGGCGGTGATGCCCCGTACGATCTCGATGGCCTGGAGCGGGCAGACCTTCACACAGCACCCGCAGGCCACGCAGGCCCCGGGATCCACCGCGGCTTTGCGCCGCTTTTTCCCTGAAATCATATTTTTCCTCCCTGTTCCTGGTGACGGCATTCTACCAAAAATATATGCCCCCTGCCGTGATGAGATTACAAAACCTCCTGCCTGTCTGCGGCGGCCTTGACAAGGGGGTGAAGCCATCTATAATGG
The DNA here is from genome assembly GCA_944383205.1 of uncultured Oscillospiraceae bacterium. Classification (GTDB taxonomy): domain Bacteria; phylum Bacillota; class Clostridia; order Oscillospirales; family Oscillospiraceae; genus Lawsonibacter. The sequence goes on from CALWOR010000010.1 coordinate 25,640, forward strand.
ACATGGTCCATGTGCCGCGGGATGCGGCACAGGAGTCAGGAAAAGATTGCAAAAAGGAGGAGCTGTTCATGCAGGCAATCATGGAGACTCTGTTTGATGTTATTTATCTGATCTCCGTCATCACCATCGGCATCTTGATGATTCGGGGCAGCAGAGGGAACAGCCAGTTTCGTTTGTTCGGATTTATGGCGGTGGTTTTGGGGGCCGGCGATGCGTTTCATCTGATCCCCCGGGCCGTTGCCCTTTGCACGACAGGACTGGAACACTATACCATTTCACTGGGACTGGGAAAATGGATCACCTCCGTCACCATGACGATTTTCTATGTGCTGCTCTATTATGTGTGGCGGCAGCGATACAAGGTCAGGGGACAGAGCGGGCTGACCGCTGCGGTCTATCTTTTGGCCGGCCTGCGGATCATCCTGTGTATGATGCCGCAGAACCGGTGGCTCAGTGCCGACGCGCCCCTTTCCTGGGGCATTTATCGCAATATACCCTTTGCGCTGCTGGGCCTTGTGGTCATCGTATTGTTTTATCACAGCGCCAGGGAGCATGGAGACCGGGCTTTCCGATGGATGTGGCTGACCATTGTGCTGAGCTTTGGCTTCTATATTCCGGTGGTGCTGTGGGCGGACGCTGTGCCCATGATCGGGATGCTGATGATCCCCAAAACCTGTGCCTATGTCTGGACGGTCCTGATAGGGTATTTTGCCATGAAGCAGGAGTGCAGATAGAGAAAAAACGACTGGAAATGCTGCGATGAACGGTTGAACAGGGACAGACAGGCGGGCCATGTTAAGAAAACGGGCGAAAGTGGCCGCTCTGGTTGGTGGCCTTTTGAACGGCTGGGCGGTATACTGATGAACAGAAAATCAAAGGAGGAACTGTCATGAGTTTGGGAAGCAGCCTGTACCACGCACGGAAAAAGAGCGGCCTGTCCCAGGAAAATGTGGCCGAGAAGCTGGGGGTCAGCCGCCAGACCATCTCCAAATGGGAGACCGG
>CALWOR010000011.1 GCA_944383205.1 uncultured Oscillospiraceae bacterium
CAGAAAATGGTGGAGATCCTGCAGCAGGCCGGGTATGAGATGGAGTACCCGTATCTGGGCTGGCCCACCGCCTTTCGGGGCGTACTGGACAATGGAGAGGGGCCCAATGTGGCTATCATGGTGGAGTATGACGCCCTGCCCGGGCTGGGACACGCCTGCGGCCACAATGTACATGGTTCCATGGCTATTCTCACCGCTCTGGCTCTTGCCGAGTGCAAGGACCAGTATCAGGGCAAGGTCTATGTCTTCGGCACCCCTGCCGAGGAGGAGCGCGGCGGCAAGATCATCATGGCTGACCAGGGTGCCTTTGACGACATGGCGGTAGCCATGATGATCCACAGCGGCAGCGGCGGCGTCGCCGTCGCCGATATGGACGAGTTGAGCCTGAAGTGCTATCTGGTGGAATTCACCGGCCTTTCCGCCCATGCGGCGGGAGCTCCCTGGGAAGGCCACAACGCCCTGACGGCGGCCCGGAAATTCATGGATCTGGTGGATGCCCGCCGGGAGAACTTCACCTCCGACATCCGCTTCAGCGGCGTCATTCTGGACGGCGGCAAGGCCCCCAACATCATCCCGGACAAGGCCATGGTGCGCATCGAATTTCGCACCAACTCCATGGCCAAGCTGGAGCGGCTGGACGGCATCGTGAAAAAGTGCGCCCAGGGCGCTGCCATGGCCATGGACTGCGAGGTCTCTTTCACACTGGGCTTTGATCCTTTTGCGGACATGGTGCGGGTCCCCGCCCTGGAGCAGGAGGTCACCGATCTCTTTGATGTGATGGGCCAGGCTTATATGCCCGTCCCCGACGCTACAGGCTCTTCCGATGTGGGCAATGTGAGCTATCGGTGCCCCACTATCCAGCCCCAGTTCCCCATCTGCTCCAGCCCCTGGCCTCTCCACTCGGTGGAATTCGTTCAGGAGATCACCCGCCCTGCCGCCCACAAGGCCATTGCCGACGGCGCTGTGGTGATGGCCAACCTGGCCTACCGGGTCCTGACCGACGAGGCCGTGCGCAAGGCGATCAGCACTTCCTTTGAGGAGAGCAAGCAGAAAAAAATGACCCTGTAGTGTGAATGAACCTGACTCGCTTCAGGCGAGAGGGAAAGAAATAGGGAAACTATATGTCAACGGGAAAAACTTTGGAAAAAAGAAAAAATTTGAACTACCCCACATTTTCCTGCTTCTGTTCTGCATCATTGTTGTCTGCACCATCATGACCTGGATCCTGCCCGCGGGCGAATTTGAGCGCGTCACCGAAGGCGGCCGGACCATCGTGGTCCCGGGAACCTATCATAGCGTGGAGCAGTCCCCGGTGGACCTGTTTGATATGTTCCGCCAGATCTATAACGGCTTCTGCAACGCCGCAGATGTGAGCATGTTCGTCTTTATTTCCTATGCCTCCATCAACATCATCATTTCCAGCGGTGCCTTTAACGGCCTGGTGGCCTTCCTGCTGAAGGTCTTCAAAGGAAAGTCCCGCCTGGTCATCATCCCCATTTTTCTGACTCTGGTGGGCGCCGCCTCCTCCACCATCGGCCTGTTTGAGGAGTGGTTCCCCTTCATCCCCGTGTTTGTGGGCATCTCCATCGCTATGGGCTATGACGCCGTGGTCGGCCTTGCCATTGTCGCCATCGGCGCCGGCATGGGCTATTCCGGCGCCACCATCAATCCCTTTACCGTCGGCGTGGCTCAGAGTATTGCAGAGGTCGCCCAGGGCAGCGGCATCGGCTTCCGCCTTCTGTGCCACCTGTGCATGATCGTGGTGGCCTCTATTCTGACCATGCGCTATGCCGCCAAGGTCGCTGCAGATCCCACCAAGAGCCTGGTCTATGGGCAGGACTTCGGTCATCTGGCCATGAGCGAGGACAGCGTCAAGAACGCCCGCTTCTCCATCCGTGAAAAGCTCGTCCTCCTCATCCTGGCCGCGGGCATCGTGGTCGTGGTGATCGGCTGCAAATCCTATGGCTGGTACTTTGGAGAGCTGTCCGCTGTGTTTATGGTCATGGGTATTCTCAGTGCCATTGTCATGGGCTGGGGTCCCAACGCCATTGCGAAAAAGTTTGAGCACGGCTTTACCGATGTGGCCACTGCCTGTATGATGATCGGTCTGGCCAGAGGCATCCTGATGGTGCTTCAGGCGGGCAACATTATCGACACCGTGGTGTATTACATGTCCCTGCCCCTGTCCGCGTTCCCCGCCTGGCTGTGCGGCGTGGCTATGCTGGCCATGCAGACCCTGCTCAACTTCCTGATCCCCTCCGGCTCCGGTCAGGCCGCCACCTCCATGCCCATCATGGCGCCTCTGGCCGACCTGCTGGGCGTGACCCGGGAAACCGCCGTTCTGGCCTTCCAGTTCGGCGACGGTCTGTCCAACTCCCTGTGGCCCACCGGTTCCCTGCCCATCATGGTGGGTCTGACCGGCGTCAAGCTGGAGAAATGGTGGAAATTCTTCGTCCCCATCTTCATCGCTCTGTTTGTCACCCAGTCTCTGCTGATGATTCTGGCTGGCGTAATTGGCTTTGGTCAGTAACGCCTTTTCCTCTCCCTGTGCCCACACCTCGTTCTCCTCTAGAGGTGTGGGCACCTCTTTTTTGAATTATCCAGGCCGCAAAATCTTAATACAGTTTTGAATGGAGTTATGTTCAGAGCCCTTGTGCCCCAGCCGACTTGTGTGGCCCGGGCCCATTGACAGTTGGACAAAGCCTGGTATACCTTTCCGATAGTCGTCCGACGCTTCTTTTCATGGGACCAGATATGTACAACCTCGTTTCGTCCCCAGCATGCCTCATCTGCAATCAAACGGCCGCGGGAAGAATTTCCCGCGGCCGTTTGATTTTGGTCCTCTGATCCGGTGTCAGCTGTTTATCAGCTGTGCCTCCTTGAGATAGTCCGCAATCAGCTCCGCCGACTGCTGCACACCGCAGGAAGAGTCGATCATCAGGTCGTAATTTGCCCCATCTCCCCACTTCTTCCCTGAAATATGGTGATAGTAGGCGGCTCTGGCCTTGTCTGACCTGCGGATGTTCTCTTCCGCCTCCTCCCGGGTGTCGCCGTAGACCTCCATAGCCCGGCCAATGCGGTAGGCCTTGGGGGCGTAAATGAAAATGCGCACCACATTTTCCCGCTCCCGCAGCACCCAGTCGGCGGCCCTGCCTACTATAACGCAGCTGCCGTTCTCGGCGATCTTTTCGATGATCTTGTGTTGGGCCACCACCGCCATACGGACGACCCGGGTACTGAGGTAGAGATTATAGAGCACCTTGGGGGCATTTTTGTTCAGGTTTGAAATAAATTCCCTGTCCAGGCCGCTCTCCTGGGCAGCCAGGGCGGTCATCTCCTTGTAGTAAAAGGGGATGTCCAGCTGCCGGGCAAGGCGCTTGCCGATCTCCTTGCCTGATGAGCCGTGTTCCCGGGCAATGGTGATGATGACCCCCGGTCGGGAGGGCTGGATAATGGTGACTGGGTGCTCCTTGTCGATGAGGGGAGCGTCCTTCACATAGGGGTGGTCCAGGAACTTCCGGTAGTAAAAGAGCCCCAGGAGACTGGTCAGCACCTCGGTAATGGGAAAGGTCAGCCAGAACCAATCCAGTCCGAACCTGGAAAAAAAGGCACCCAGGGGCACAAAGAGCACCATGGTGCGCACCACAGTGAGCACCGAGCTTCTCACCCCCGCCCCCACAGCCTGGAAGAACACGGGAAAAATCAGAGAAGTGACCAGGGGGATAAAGCTGACGCCGATAAAGTGAAAGCCCACCTCTCCAATGGCCACCACCCGCTCATCGGAGGTAAACACCCGGAGCATGGGTCCGGGTATCAGCTCAAAGCACACCAGCCCCACCGCCATCAGGGCCACTCCAAAGAGAATGGATGTGAGCAGCGTGGTCTTGCACCGGCGAATCCGCCGGGCCGCGTAATTGAAACTGACGATGGGAACGATACAGGTCTGCATAGCCCCCAGGGGGATGAAGAAAAAGGTCTGCCACTTGTAATAGAGGCCCAGGGCCGTCACCGCCTGGTCGGAAAAGCCCGACAGGATCAGGTTCAGCCCGAAGATATAAAAGGTATAGGCGGACTGCATCAGGATATTGGGGGTCCCCAAACGGAAGATCTCCCCCACCCGCTTGGAAAAGACGCTGCGGGATGGTGCCTTACGGTACCCTCGTTTCATCACCACCAGCGCCGCCGCGATCTGCCCCGCCACCGTGGCCACGGCCGCCCCTGCAATTCCCATCCGGGGCAGTCCAAGCAACCCGAAGATCAGCAGGGGGTCCAACAGGATATTGATGACCGCCCCCAGGATCTGGGCTGCCATGGGGGTCTTCATATCCCCTGCCGCCTGCAGCACCTTGGTCCATACACTCTCAAAAAACAGCCCGAAGCTGAACAGGCATACGATACGCCCGTATACCACCACATCCCGGATGACCTCCGGCGCGCTGGAGGAGAGTCGGGCGTAGGCGGGCATCAGCAGCCAGCACACCAGGGCAAAAATCCCCCAGAGCACTCCCGCCAAAAGGGTGCCCACCCCGGCAAATTCCTCCGCCTTGTCCCTTCGGCCCACTCCAAAGCGGGCCGCCATAGCCGTGTTGATGCCCACCCCGGTCCCCACCGCCAGGGCGATCATCAAAAGCTGGATGGGGTAGATGATGGACAGGGCTGTCAGGCCGGACTCTGCATAGCGGCCTACAAAGAGGCTGTCCACAATGTTGTACAGGGCCTGAATGAGCTGCGCCAGCATGACAGGCGGAGCGATCTTCAGAAGGATCCGGGGGATGGTCTCTTCTCCAAAAAACTGTGCATCCAGTCGGGTCGTACTCATGGTTTTCTCTCCCTTATCCGCGTCTATCCATGGCCTTATGTGGTGTCATCTCCAAAGTCCTCTCCCGCCCGCTCCGGGCAAACAGTCTGGGCGCGCAGATAATCCTCCGGGGTATTCATATTGAAAAAAAACTGGTCAGGCAGAAGTCCGGCGGTATCCAGACAGGTATAGGGGACCTGCCCGATAAAGTCCATTACCTTGTACTGTCCCCCCACTAGGCTCCGCTCCAGAACAGGCAGCAGACTTTTCCGAAAAATACCGCACAGGGGGTGGAGGCGGCCAGCGCTGTCCCGGCAGATCATGGCCTGGACATGCTGGGGCATAGCCTCCAGCAGCAGGCGTGGAAGGCGCCGGTCCACCCCGGGCAGATCACAGGGCAGACAGAGCAGCGCGCTTTTTTCAGTCCGGCACAGGGCGGCATGGAGTCCGGCCAGGGGCCCGCCCCCGGGAAAGCGGTCCTCCACTCGGACCAGATTTCCTTCCAAAGACGGGTCGTTGGCAGAGAGAATGACCTCGTCAAAGTCGGAAAGGGCCTCCCTTGTCCGCTCCAGCATGGTCTTCCCATTCACAGTCAGCAGCACTTTGCTCCTGCCCATTCGGCTGGAGGTCCCTCCGGCCAGAATGACAGCTCCACACTCCTTTGCAGAAATAGCCATATGCTGTGCCCCTTTCCTGCAAAATTTTCGTCTCTAAAATTCAGCCTCATTATACTAACTGCACCGCGGAGAAGTCAATGCGCAAAAATCGGCTGCTCACCTCATAAAATTCAGCGTACTAATGTAAAAGCTTTAAAAAGCAAAGCAGTTTCCCTTCTCTTTTCCCGGGCTCTTGCATTTCAATAAAAATAATGATAAAATTTATAAAATTTTGTAGATTGTGTCAATAACTTTTGATCTGGAAAATATAGCGAAAAGGGAGATGAGTCATCAGTGAGTAAGATTTATCTTGCGGATCCAAACAGCGAGGATGTCCGGATTGAACATTTTCTTTCCAAATTCTCGGTAAAAACAAAAATCTATCCCCCGGGCATCTGCCCTGTCACTGTGCAGCTGGCTCTGCTGCAAGCCTCCAAGAGTCAAACTTGCGGAAAGTGCGTCCCCTGCCGGGACGGACTGCGGCAGCTGGAGTCCATGTTCTACCACATCCTCACCGGCAAGGCCGATGTGGCCATATTGGATGAGATGAAGGAACTGGCGGAAATGATCCGGGACTCCGCCGACTGCGCCATCGGCTATCAGGCAGCCATCGAAGTACTGGAGGGCCTGGAGACCTTCCGGGAGGAGTACATCAGCTACATCGAGACCGGAGCCAGCTCCGGAGCCAAGGAACAGCAGATCCCCTGCACCGCCATGTGTCCCGCCCATGTGGACATCCCCGGCTACATCGCCTATGTGGGCAGAGGGGACTACGCCTCGGCCATCAACCTCATTCGGAAAAACAATCCCCTGCCCACCGCCTGCGCCATGATCTGCGAGCATCCCTGCGAGGAGCGCTGCCGCCGCAACCTCATTGATGACGCCATCAACATCCGGGGATTGAAAAAATACGCCGTGGACCAGACCCCCGCCGACCGGGTCCAGGTGCCCCGGCCCAACCCCCTCACCGGCAAGCGGGTGGCTGTCATTGGCGGCGGCCCCTGCGGACTGACGGCAGCCTACTTTCTGTCCCTTATGGGACACAAGGTCACCATTTTTGAGGGAAAGGAACACTTGGGCGGCATGCTCATGTACGGTATTCCTAACTACCGCTTCCCCAAGGACCGGCTTGACGAAGACATCAACGCCATCCTCTCCACCGGCAACATCGAGGTCAAGTACAACACCCAGGTGGGCCGGGACATCTCCGTGGAGGAGGTCCGGGCAGGCTATGACGCTATGCTGGTAGCCATTGGCGCCCAGGCGGGGAAGAAACTCCGTCTGGAAGGGATGGACGCCAAAAATATCTTCTCTGCTGTGGAAATGCTGGACGGCATCGGCCGAGGAATTCGCCCTGACTACAGCGGCAAGACCGTGGCCGTCATTGGAGGCGGAAATGTGGCCATGGACGCCGCCCGCAGCGCCCTGCGCTGCAACGCCGCCGATGTGCGCATCGTCTACCGCCGCCGCCGGGAGGATATGACCGCCCTGGCCTCTGAGATTGAGTCGGCGGTGATGGAGGGTGTGGAGCTCATCACCCTCCAAGCCCCCTCCTGGATTGAAAAAGACGCTGAGGGCAATTGCTCCGCCCTGTGGGTCAAGCCCCAGATGACCGGCCCCTACCGGGACGGCCGCCCCTCCCCCGTGGACGCGGTGTCCAAGCCGGAGCAGCGCATCCCCTGTGACATTCTCCTCATCGCCGTGGGTCAGGACATTGTCAGTGAGCCCTTTGAGGCGTTTGGCATGCCCGCCAAACGCCGGGTGTTCCAGAGCGGTCGGGACACCTCGGTGGAGTCCATGCCCGGCGTCTTTGTGGGCGGAGACTGCGCCACCGGCCCCGCCACCGCCATCCGGGCCATCGCCGCCGGCCGGGTGGCCGCCAATGCCATTGACGACTACCTGGGCTATCACCACAAGCTCAGCTGTGTGGTCTCCGCACCAGAGGCCAAGCCCAACAACCGCATTCCCACCGGCCGGGTCAATATTCAGGAGCGTCCGGCCTACCTGCGTAAGCAGGACTTTGAGGCCGTTGAATGTCCTATGAGCCCCGAGGAAGCCCAGCAGGAGTGCTCCCGTTGTCTGCGGTGCGATGTGTTTGGCTGCGGCAAGCTGGAGGGCGCCCACAACGCCGTGGACGAGTAAGGAAGGAGGCGGAAGCTATGCGTTTGACAATCAACGATAAAACCGTGGTGATCCGGGAAGGCGCCACCATTCTTCAGGCCGCCCGGGCCAACGGTATTGAGATCCCCACGCTGTGCTATCTGGAGGGGATCAGCGACATCGGCTCCTGCCGGCTGTGCGTGGTGGAGGTAGAGGGGATGGCTCCCCTGGTCACCGCCTGCAACACCAAGGCCAAGGAGGGTATGGTGGTCCGCACCGATACTCCCCGCATCATCTCCGCCCGGAAGATCGCCCTGGAACTGCTGGTATCCGAGCACAACATCGACTGCTTCAGCTGCGAAGGCAACGGCAGCTGTGAGCTGCAGAAATACTGCCGGGAGTACGGCGTGGAACGGTCCCACTATGCCGCCGGCCGCCAGGAGCTGGGGCGGAAGAAGATTGAGGATCACCCCTTCCTCTCCTATGATCCGGGCAAGTGCATCCACTGCCAGCGCTGCGTCATGACCTGTGCCCACGCCACCGGCCGCCACGCCATCGAGCTGGGCAAGGCCGGTCCCTACACCCTTATCCGCCCCCCCTTCGGCCCCGGCTGGGACGAATCTCTGTGTGAATCCTGCGGCAACTGCGCCCAGGCCTGTCCCACCGGTGCCCTGGTAGAGAAGCGGAAGAAGCACTACCGGGTCTGGGAGGTTGAACGGGTGCGCACCACCTGCCCCCACTGCGGTGCCGGCTGTCAGATGGACCTGTTGGTCAAGGACGGAAAAATTGTGGACTGCGAAGGGGCCGACGGTCCTGCCAACCACGGCCTTCTGTGCGTCAAGGGCCGCAGCAGCTCCTTTGATTTCGTGGACAGCCCCGACCGGCTGCGCTATCCCCTTATCAAAAACAAGCAGACCGGCCAATTCGAGCGTGCCAGCTGGGACGAGGCCCTGGACCTGGTAGCCGAGAAGTTCACCCAGCTCCGGGACACCTACGGCGGGGACTGCCTGGCGGGCTTTGCCTGCGCCCGGTCCTGCAACGAGGACATTTATATGCTCCAGAAGATGGTGCGCACCGCCTTCCGCACCAACAACACCGACAACTGCGCCCGGGTGTGCCACGCCCCCACGGTGGCAGGTCTTGCCACCACCCTGGGCTCCGGGGCCATGACCAACACCATCAAGGACATCACCAAGCAGTCTGATTTGATCCTCCTTGTGGGCTCCAACCCCGAGCACGCCCATCCCGTATTGGGTATGCAGATCCGCCAGGCCATGGAGCGGGGGGCCAAGCTGATTGTCGCCGACCCCCGGGAGATCGACCTGGCCAAGAATGCCGACATCCACCTGAAGCTCCGTCCGGGCACCAATGTGGCCTTTGCCAATGGCATGATGAATGTCATTCTCACCGAGGGTCTGGAGGACAAAGCCTTTATCGCCCAGCGCACGGAGAATTTCCAGGCTCTGAAGGAACTGGTCATGGACTATCCCCCGGAGAAGGTGGCCGAGATCTGCGGCATCGACCCCGATATGCTCCGGGAGGCCGCCCGGCTGTATGCCACCGCCAACCGCGCCCCCATCATCTACTGTCTGGGAGTCACCGAACACCACACAGGTACCGAAGGGGTCATGTCCCTGTCCAACCTGGCCATGCTGGTGGGCAAGATCGGCCGGCCCGGCTGCGGCGTCAACCCCATCCGGGGCCAGAACAATGTCCAGGGCGCCTGCGACATGGGAGCCGACCCGGCCAAGTACCCCGGCTATCAGGGGGTCTCCCAGCCGGGTATGCGGGAGAAGTTTGAGGCCGCCTGGCAGGTCTCCCTGCCGGAAAAAGAGGGCGTCAAGGCCACCGACTGTTTCCCCATGATGCTCACCAAGGAGATCCGGGGCCTGTTCATCTTCGGCGAGGATCCGGTGCGCACCGACCCCAACACAGCTCATGTGATCCAGTGCCTGGAGAGTCTGGACTTTTTGGTGGTGGATGACCTCTTTATGACAGAGACGGCCAAGATGGCCGATGTGGTACTGCCCGGTATCTCCTATGCGGAGAAGGAGGGTACCTTCACCAACACCGAGCGCCGGGTCCAGCGGGTGCGCAAGGCGGTCACCATCCAGGGCGAGGCCAAGGAGGACACCTGGATCTTCACCGAGATCATGAACCGTATGGGCTATCCCCAGCCCCACCTCACCGCCGCCCAGATCATGGATGAGGTGGCATCCCTCACTCCCTCCTTCGGCGGCATCAGTCACCAGCGCCTGGACAGCGAGGAAGTGGCGGGCCGGGGGCTCCAGTGGCCCTGCCCCTCCAAGGACCACCCTGGCACGGTCATCATGCATGTGGGCCGGTTCTCCCGGGGGCTTGGGTATTTCCGCCCAGCCAAGTACGAGCCCTCCTCCGAACAGCCCGATGAGGAGTATCCCATGGTGATGATGACCGGGCGTATCCTCTATCATTACAACGCCTGTGCCATGACCCAGCGCACCTACGGCATTATGAAAATTGCCAACGACAACTTCGTGGAGGTCCACACTCAGGACGCAGAAAACCTGGGCATCGCCGACGGAGAGATCGTGGAGCTCTCCTCCCGCCGGGGACGGATCACCGCCCGGGCCGTTGTCTCTGACAAGACCCGTCCCGGCGAGGTGTGGATGCCCTTCCACTACATGGACGGGGCCAACTGGCTGACCAACAACTCTCTGGATACCATCTCCAGCACCCCGGAATATAAGGTCTGTGCCGTCCGGCTGTCCAAGCTGGAGACTCAGCCCGCCCAGTAAGGGCTCCGAACATGGATATGGATTTGGGCAGTCCCATCGTCTCCCGCAGCGTGCTCACCTATGAAAAAGGCTCCTTTTCCTCCCGCCCCCGGGAACTGGTCCAAGAGACCCGCTGGACCATCACCGCGGGCGGGGAGGTGCTGGAGCGCTTCTCCTGCTCCCCCTGGGACCTGGAGGAAGCGGCCCTGGGCATTCTCTTCTTCCAGGGCCGCATCAGCCGGGCCGAGGAGGTGTCCCGGCTGACCATCTCCCCGGAGAAGGGGCTTATGGAGGCGGAGCTCACTCCTCTGCCCCCACCCCCTTTGGAAACGGCTCCCCCTCTGATTCTCCCGCCCCCTCAGGTCCTGAAGCTGGCCGCCGGACTGGAGGAGGGCTCGGGACTCTTCCGGCGCACCGGGGGCGTACACACCGCCGCCCTGGCAAGGGGCGGAGAAATCGTCCTCCGCCGGGAGGATGTAGGCCGCCACGGGGCCCTGGAAAAGCTGGCGGGGGCCTGTCTGCGGAACGATTTTTCCCGGGCAGGGAATGTGCTGGTGTTCAGCGGCCGGATCTCTGGCGAGATTCTCCGCATGGCCCATAAAATAGGCTCTTCTGTGATCATTGCCCGCTCCGCGCCCACCGACCTTGCCTGCCGGTGGGCGGAGGAGTGTGGAATCACCCTCATTGGCTTTGCCAGAGGAGAGAACTTCAATCTCTACACCTGCCCCCAGCGGGTCCTCCCTTGAGGGCAGGCTGTGACCGAGCAAAACTTCATATAGTTTCCGATGCCCCGGGACCTAAAGACCTGTTCCATGGTCCCCTGGCCGGCGCTCCCCAGAGCGCCCATACCGCAGCTCCAGAAATGGCGCGGTACTCCGTATTTGAGAAAGGAAACGACTCCCGACCGTGTGGTGGCCTCGTGCCCCACACGCGTCTTGGCGTACCCAGGGGATCGTCTTGACTTTCTCAAGGCGCTCCCCCTTTTTGTCTGTTCCCAGTCTTGCCGGAAGCAGGCCCCGAAACGCGGAAAACGACCGAGGTGCGAGCTCGGCCGTTTCCCATAGAGTCAGAGAATACCGCTTATGCGGGATCCCACAGTCCTATGATACCGGTATTCTCCTGAAAAAGCAACAAAGGAGAAATGAATCGATGAAAAAGAGTCTATCCCTGATCCTTGCCGCCGCCCTAGCCCTGTCTCTGGCCGCCTGCGGCGCCGGTCAAAGCGCCTCCTCCGGCAGCGGGCAGACCACCTCCGCCGAAGGCAGTTCCCCCCAGGCAGACGAACAGACGGAGCTCATCGTCTTTGCCGCTGCCTCCATGACCGAGACTCTCACCCAGCTGGGAGAGCAGTACATGGCCGAGCATCCGGAGGTGAGTCTGGTCTTCAACTTTGACTCCTCGGGCACCTTAAAGACTCAGATCCAGGAGGGGGCGGATGTGGATATTTTCATCTCCGCCGGCCAGAAGCAGATGGACCAGCTGGACAGCGCCGCCGACCCCAGTGTGAACACAGAGGGGCTGGACTTTGTCCTGGCAGACACCCGCTTCGACATTCTGGAAAACAAAGTGGCCCTGGCCGTTCCCGACGACAATCCCGCCGGCATCCACTCCTATGAGGATCTGGCCTCCGGTCTGAAGGAGGGGACGATCCTGCTGGCCATGGGCAACTCCGATGTGCCCGTGGGGCAGTACACCCAGAAGATTTTTGACTACTACAGCCTTGACGAGCAGGCGCTGGCCGCCGCCGGGTGCATCACCTATGGCTCCAATGTGAAGGAAGTGACCACCCAGGTGTCCGAGGGAGCGGTGGACTGCGGCGTTATCTATCAGACCGACGCCTTTTCCGCCAAGCTCACCGTGGTGGATACCGCCACCGCCGAGATGTGCGGTCAGGTGGTTTATCCCGCGGCGGTAATGAATGTCTCCCAGCATCCTCAGCAGGCTCAGGATTTCCTCGCCTATCTCACAAGCGACGACGGGGACGCCGTCTTTGAAGGGGTAGGCTTCACCCCCATGGGATAAAAGGATCCCGGCGCAGGGAGGGGCTCTCCTCTCTCCCGCCGGGCGGAAAGGTGGTATGTGAGTGGACTGGTTTCCCCTCTTTAACTCCCTGCGCATCGCGGGCCTCAGCACGGGGATCATCTTCTTTGCGGGGATCTTTGCGGCCTACTACATTGCCAAGGCCCCCCGGGTTTTAAAGGGGATCCTGGATGTGGTCCTCACCCTGCCGCTGGTCCTGCCCCCTACGGTGGTGGGCTATCTGCTCCTGCGTCTGCTGGGACCCAAACGCCCCATCGGTGCCTGGTTCCTGGCGGTCTTTGACCTGAAGCTCACCATGACCTGGTGGTCGGCCATCTTCGCCACCACAGTGGTCATCTTCCCCCTCATGTACCGCACCGCCCGAGGGGCCTTTGAGTCCTTTGACGAAACTCTGGCCTACTCAGCCCAGAGTCTGGGGCTCTCCAACACCTATATCTTCTGGCGCATCCGCATGCCCTGCTGCCGCCAGGGCATTCTGGCGGGAGCCGTCCTCTCCTTCGCCCGGGCCCTGGGGGAATACGGGGCGACCAGCATGATCGCCGGCTATACCCCAGGCCGGACGGCCACCATCTCCACCACCGTCTATCAGCTCTGGCGCACCAACGACGATGCCCTGGCCCTTCGATGGGTGCTGGTAAACATGGCCATCTCCTTTGTGGTGCTGCTGGCGGTAAACCTCCTGGAGCGGCGCAGGACCGGGAGGGCAGAAAGGGGGCGGCAGGATGTCCCTGTCCGTGGAAATTGAAAAAAATCTGGGCAGCTTTCACCTGCGTGCGGCCTTCGAGGCCGGAGACGAGACTTTGGCCCTGCTTGGCGCCTCCGGGTGCGGAAAAAGCATGACCCTCAAATGCATCGCAGGGGTGGAGCGCCCTGACCGGGGCCGCATTGTGGTGGACGGGCGGACGGTGTTCGACTCAGAACAGGGCATTGACCTATCCCCCCAGCAGCGTCGGGTGGGAGTGGTATTTCAGAATTATGCTCTTTTCCCCAATATGACCGTCCTGCAGAACCTCCGCTGCGGCGCCCGGCGGGAGGAGGACAAGAAAAAACGGGAACGGGCAGTAAGGCAGGTCCTGGAGCGCTTCGGACTGCAGGAGCTCACCGGCCGCTACCCCCACCAGCTCTCCGGAGGACAGCAGCAGCGGGTGGCCCTGGCCCGGGTGCTGGTGTCCGACCCTCAGATCCTGCTGCTGGACGAGCCCTTCTCCGCCCTGGACAGCCATCTGCGCTTCCGTCTGGAGGTGGAGATGCGGGAGGTGATCCGACAGTTTGGAAAGACCGTCCTGCTGGTCTCCCATGACCGGGACGAGGTCTTCCGCATGGCCCGGTCCATCGCCGTCATGGACAACGGCCGCATTCACAGGGCCGGGCCCAGGGAGGAGGTCTTTGCCCAGCCCGGTACCCGGGCTGGCGCAGTGCTCACCGGCTGTAAAAATATCTCCCCCCTGGAGCGGCTGCTGGACGGCCGGGTCCGGGCCGTGGACTGGGGCATGGAGCTGGAAGTGAATGACGACGGCCGGGCCCAATATCTGGGCATCCGCATGCACGACATCCGCCCCGGCGGCGGAGAAAATTCCTTTCTCTGCCGAGTGGTGGAGGAGATCGAAAATCCCTTCTCCTATACCCTGATGCTCCGACCCCTGGGGCAGGAGGACGCCCGCCCCATCGGCTGGGAACTGGACAAGGAGCGCTGGCGACAGCTTCGGGGCGAACAGGTGGAGATTTCCCTGCCCCGGGCATCTATTTTGCTTTTGGAGGACTGAACATGGAACGAAATGTCACCTTTGATCGGGCCCGGCAGCTGCTGCTGGAGGCAGTGGAGCCTGTAAGCCGGGAGTCACTCTCTCTCAGCCTGTGCGCAGGCCGTGTACTGGGGGAGGACCTGATCGCCCGGGAGGATGTTCCCCCCTTTGACCGCTCCCCTTATGACGGCTTTGCCCTCCGGGGGCAGGACACCGTCCAGGCTTCGCCGGAGACTCCTGTCACCCTGTCCGTTTTGGAGGAGGTTCCGGCGGGGGCAATGCCCACCCGGACGGTGGGGCCGGGAGGCGCCGTAAAGGTATTTACCGGCACCCCCATCCCCCCGGGGGCCGACTGTGTGGTCATGTTCGAGGACACCCGCTTTGACCGGGCGCAGGTGACCCTCACCCGCCCGGTGAAGGCGGGGAGCAACATCATCCGCGCCGGAGAGGACATCCGCCGGGGCAGCCTGCTGGCCCCGGCGGGCAGCCTCATCGACCCGGGCCTTGCGGGCACCCTGGCCGCCCAGGGCATCTCCTCTCCCCTGGTTTACCGAAAGCCCCGGGTAGCCATTTTGTCCACGGGCAGCGAGCTCACCGAGGCGGAGGAGGCCCCCGGCCCAGGGAAGATCCGCAACTCCAACCGGTATATGCTGGAGGCGGCCCTGGCTGCCTTGGGCTGTGAAACTGTATATCTGGGCATCGCCGGGGACCGGGTGGAGGACATCGCCCCTCTTATGGAGGAGGGACTGGAAACATGTGACGCCCTCATCTCCACCGGGGGCGTGTCGGTGGGTGACTACGATGTGACTCCAGACGCCATGGCAGCGGCGGGGGCGGAGCTTCTCTTCCGCGGGGTAAACATGAAGCCGGGGATGGCCTGCGCCTATGGAGTGCGGGCCGGAAAGCCCCTGTGCGCCCTCAGCGGCAATCCGGCCTCCTCTCTTACCAATTTCTACGCCGTGGCCATGCCCGCCCTGCGCCGTCTGGGAGGATACAGCCGGCCGGATCCGCCGGAGTTTCCCGTGACATTGCTGGAGGGGTTTGGAAAAAAGAGCCGGAATGCCCGCTTTCTCCGGGGGCAGCTGGTGCTGGCGGAGGGGAAGGCGGCCATGACCCTCTCCCCCGACCAGGGCAATGTGGTCCTCTCCAGCGCCATCGGCTGCAATGTGATGGCCATGATCCCCGCCGGCAGCGGCCCCGTCCCCGCCGGCACGGTACTGAAAGGATTTCTGCTATGAAAAAAGTGAAGGTAGAGGACGCCGTGGGTCTGGAGCTGTGCCACGATGTCACCGCCATGTACGACGGCTTCAAGGGGGCGGCCTTCAAGCGGGGCCACCGCATCCGCCCAGAGGACATCCCCCTCCTGCTGGACTACGGCAAGCGCACCGTCTTCGTGTGGGAGGAAAATGCCGGGGAGATCCACGAGGAGGACGCCGCCCGGCGCATGGCCGCCATGGCTCCGGTCCCCGGCGCCCACTACACCGGCCCCAGCGAAGGGAAGGTGCTTCTCATGGCCGACCAGCGTGGGCTCTTCCGGGTGGACCGGGCCCTTCTTCAGGAGATCAACTCCATCGGGGACCTCACCATCTCCACCCTCCCCGACCACTACCCGGTGGAGCAGGGGGCCCGGCTGGCCTCCATGCGCATCGTCCCCCTGGTGACCCGGGAGGAGCAGATCATTCGGGCGGAGGAGCTGTGCCGGGGACGAAAGCTTTTGGACCTGCGGCCCTATAAGCACAGGAAGGTAGGGGTCATCATCACCGGCAGCGAGGTGTACCACGGCAGGATCCAGGACAAATTTGAACCGGTGGTCCGGAAAAAGCTGGCAGCCTACCCTTCGGAAATTCTGGGAGTCACCCTGTGTGACGACGAGCTGGAAATGATTCTGAATGCCGCAGGGCACTACCTGGAGCTGGGGGCAGAGCTGCTTATCTTCACGGGAGGCATGTCCGTGGATCCGGACGATCTCACCCCCGGCGCCATTCGGGCCCTGGGGGCGGAGGTAGTAAGCTACGGCGTCCCCGCCCAGCCGGGAAACATGACCCTGGCAGCCTACCTGGGAGAGGCCGCCGTACTGGGCGTCCCCGGGGCGGCCATCAGCCTGCCCACCACCATGTTCGATGTGCTGCTGCCGCAGATCTTCACCGGAGACAGGCTCACCAAGGAGGACTTGGTACGCCTGGGAGACGGTGGGCTTTGCCAGCTTTGTCAGAATTGCCGCTGGCCAAACTGTACATTCGGAAGGTATTGATATGAGAGACGGATACGGGAGAGAAATCAACTATCTGCGCCTGTCGGTGACTGAGCTGTGCAACCTGCGCTGCCGGTACTGTATGCCTGAAGAGGGGATCTGCAAAAAGCGCCATGAAGAGATCCTCACTCAGGAGGAGATGGTCATGGCGGTGGAGACGGCTGCCGAGCTGGGGATCACCAAGGTGCGTATCACCGGCGGAGAGCCTCTGGTGAAGAAAAACATTCTCTCCCTCTGCGCTCATGTGAGCCAGGTCCCGGGGGTGGAAGAGGTGTGCATCACCACCAACGGTATCCTTCTTCCCCCACTGGCCAAGTCCCTGATCCAGGCAGGGGTACGGCGGGTAAACCTGAGTCTGGACACTCTGGACCGGGACAAGTACGCCCATATCACTCGCCGGGATCAGTTTTCTCAGGCCATGGAAGGCCTGAAGTGTGCCTTAAACAGCGGTTTTGAACGGGTAAAGATCAACACAGTGCTTATGGGAGGCTTCAACGACGACGAGATCGAAGCCTTGGCCTCCCTCACTCTGAACTACCCGGTGGATGTGCGCTTTATCGAGCTGATGCCCATGGAGGCAGGGGGCCCATTGGGGGCATCGGCCATGGTCCCCAACCGTTTGGTGCTGAAACGCCTTCCCCGGCTGGAGCCGGTGGCAGAGGACGGCGGGGTAGCCAGCCTCTACCGCCTGCCCGGAGCCCTGGGAAACATCGGCCTCATCAGCCCGGTGAGCTGCCAGTTCTGCGCCCATTGCAACCGCATCCGCCTCACCGCCGACGGGACGCTGAAGCCCTGCCTCCACTCCCCTGTGGAATACTCCATCAAGGGACTGTCCCGGGCGGAGATGAAAGAACAGTTCCAAAAGGCAATCCTGTCCAAGCCCCCCTGCCACGAGGAGCTCAGTCCCCTCCACCCCAGCGCAGCAGGGCGGGCCATGAACACCATCGGAGGATAATATGAGAGAGATTCCCATCATCGGTTTTGCCGCCTGGTCCGGCACCGGAAAGACCACCCTTATTGAAAAGCTGATCCCAGTCTTAAAGAGGCGGGGTCTGCGCCTGGGGGTGGTGAAGCACGACGGCCACCGCTTTGATATGGACCGGCCGGGAAAGGACTCCTGGCGCTACACCCAGGCGGGGGCAGAGGTATCTCTCATCTCCTCCCGGGAGCAGACCGCCCTGGTAGAGAGGCGGGAGCTGGGATTGGAACAGGTCTTGTCCCGGGTGCAGGATGTGGACCTGATTCTGGTGGAGGGGTGGAAGGACGGACCCTTCCCGAAGATTGGCCTGTCCCGGGCAGCCACAGGCAAGGGGCTCCCCGGCCCGGCGGAACACTATATTGCCGTAGTCACCGACGAAGAATTTCCCTTTCCCTGTCCCCGGTTTGGATTTGACGATATTGAGGAGCTTGGAGATTTTATCATGAAAACCATGGAAGATTTTACCCACTTTGATGCCCAGGGCCGGGCCAGAATGGTCCATGTGGAGGAGAAGCCCGACACCCTCCGCACCGCTGTGGCCGCCGCCCGGGTATTGGTCAGCCGAGCGACCTTCGAGCTCATCCGCAGCGGCGGAGTGAAGAAAGGGGATGTGCTCACTGTGGCGCAGATCGCCGGGATCATGGGGGCCAAGCGCACCTCCGACCTCATCCCCATGTGTCACCCTATTCTTCTCCACGGGGTGGATCTGGACCTGCGCCTCAACGAGGCGGACTGCTGTGTGGATATCCGGGCCAGGGTCACCTGTGAGGGAAAGACCGGCGTGGAGATGGAAGCCCTCACCGCTGCCGGTACCGCCGCCCTGACCATCTACGACATGTGCAAGGCCGTCCAGCGGGACATGGTCATCACCGATCTCCACCTGGTGGAGAAAACCGGAGGTGTCCACGGAGACTACAGAAGGGAGGGAGAAGTATGAGCTATGCCGCAGCGGTGATCACTGTCAGCGACAAGGGCTCCCGGGGGGAGCGCACGGACACCAGCGGCCCCGCCCTGTGTTCCATGCTGGAACAAGCCGGCTGGCAGGTGGTCCACACCGCCCTGGTCCCCGACCAGCGGCAGGCCATCGAGGGGGAGCTCATCCGCTGCGCCGACGAAAAGGCGATCCCCCTGGTGCTCACCACCGGGGGGACGGGGTTCTCTCCCCGGGATGTGACCCCCGAGGCCACCTTGGCTGTGGCCCACCGGGAGGCCCCAGGCATCCCTGAGGCCATGCGGGCGGAGAGTATGAAGATAACCTCCCGGGGCTGCCTGTCCAGAGGGCGGGCGGTGATCCGCAACCGGACCCTCATCGTCAACCTTCCGGGCAGTGAAAAGGCGGCCCGGGAAAACCTGTTGCCAGTGCTGGACGCCCTGGAGCATGGGGTGAAGATGCTGCTGGGCAGCGGCTCGGCGGAGTGCGCCGCGGACACACCGAAACTGGTCCGTCGGGAGCGTCCCTCCCTGGACCAATGGCTCCGGGAGGCCAAAGCCGCCCCCGACGCTCCAAAGGCCGGAATGTACCTCTTTCATAACGGTGTGGTCCGTGAGAGCGCCAAAGCCCGGGTGCGGGAGGGTGCGGAGGACGCCCCCTCCGTCACTGCCATGGACTTTTCCTATGACCGTGACAAGCTGAATACTCTCCTGGCCCTGACCCGGGCCATGCCCGGCATCTGTTACGCCCGGGCATGGCTCAATGAGGGGCGTCTGGGGGTCGGAGAGGATCTGATGCTTGTGCTGGTGGGGGGCGACATCCGGCCCCATGTGGTGGATGCCCTGCAGTTTCTGGTAGGCGGGCTCAAGAGGGAGTGCGTTCGGGAACAGGAGCTTTACTGACCGCATTCTGTCCGTATCCCCTGCATACGACGGCCATCTGCCGACCTGATGTTCTCTTTCCGAACCATATATATGAAAAATGGCGGTCCCCCGCACAGGAGATGGGTTCCTGTGCGGGGGACCGCTTGCTTGAGATCTCAGGGATCAATCCGGTAAGTAGGGAGACTACTGCAAAAATCCGATGAAGCCAAAGATGATAAAGATATTGACAAAGTCAATGAACAACGCCCCTACGATCGGCACTACAAAGTACGGCGTTTTGCTGTAAGTATATTTTGCGGAAACAGCATCCATATTGGCGATGGCATTGGAGGTGGAGCCCATTCCGAAGCCGATAAGGCCGCAGGAGATCATGGCCGCGTCGTAATCCTTTCCCATCATGGGGAAGCAGATAAAGTTGGCAAACACATAGGCCAGCACCACCTGGAGCAGCAGCAGGATCAGCATGGGCAGGGCCAGGTTGACCAGCTCCCACAGCTCCAGAGACATCAGGGCGATACCCAGGAACACATTCCGGGCCGCATCACCCAGCGCATCCATCTCCTCCTTGGGAAGCTCCCCAAAGGTACGGAAGGAATCGGTATAGTTGCGGAAAATACAGGCGATGAGCATGGCGCCCAAATAGGCCGGGAAGGACACCCCATCCACGAAAATACCCACTACATTGTTGATGCCGGTGGTCACATAGGCTCCGATTCCCATACACAGCAGGATGACGAACAGTCCGGTACAAATGGTCTTGGAGCTGAGGAATTTCTGTTTGTCCTGAAGAATGGACAGGTCAATGTCATCATCGTTGGTGGGCTTCTCCTGATATTTGCGGAACAGATCGTGTTTTTCGATCAGGCGGGTGGCCACAGGGCCGCCCATAATAGACCCGCAGAGGATACCGAATGTCGCGGCGGTCACCGCAACTGTGGTAGCGGCGGAATATCCCAGCTCCTCCACGCTGGGTGCGACGGCGGCGGAGGTGCCCATTCCGCCTGTCAGGGCGGGAGAGGCGGTCAGCAGGGCGAGCAGCGGGGGAATGCCCACCGTATCCGCCAGCCCAACAGCCAAAACATTCTGGAGCAGCGCAAACACCGACGCGATCAGCAGAAACTTGACCACTTTGGAGCCGCCCACCTTCAGCATCTTGAAGCTGGCGGCAAAGCCGATGGTACAGAAATACATGATCTGGAAGAAGGACTGCAAAGTGGTATCAAAATTAAATTCAATGATCTGCGCACTGCGCAGGATGGTGGAGAGGATCGAGAAAATCAGTCCGCCGATAACAGGGGCGGGGATACAGTACTTGGTAAAAAACTTGACTTTTTTGCGGACCAAGGTTCCAATCAGAAGTACAACGATGGCAAACCCCGTCGTTTGGACCATGTTCATAGTAAGCACTGACATACGCTAACCTCCATCTCGCTTTTTTTATCTGGCGAAACACAACACAACAAGCAGCGCTCTGCACATTTTGCAGCAGCTTACACCTTTGGGACGCCGTTTTCCATCAGGACCTTACCATCTGCAACAATCGTCCCGTCCTTCATAATCACATCGTAGTGGCAGGCAGCCTTGACTGTACCTCCCAGGGTAATGCTGGTGCCGATCCCGATGTGGCAGGTCCCAAACACCCCCTCGTCTTCCAGCATAAAGCCGCAGAAATGGCACTTTGGATTCAGGCCCACGCCATGCTCTGCAATGTTGTACACATTGGGATCATGTTTGGAGGCCAGGTTATCAGCCAGCATTTTGGCCTGGTAGCCTCCTGAAATGTCCACGATACGGCCGTTTTCCACCTTCAGTGTCACCGGCTCCTCCAGAACGCCGATGCCGATATAGGGGATGGAGCCGTCTGCCACGATCACGCCGTTTGCCGTGCCCTCCAGAGGGGAAACATTGGCCTCGACGGTGGGCAGGGTGGAGAACTGTCCCGGCTCCACCATACAGTAGAGGTGGTTGCCCCGCCGTCCCTTGGCGGAATACTCCAGGTGCGTGCCGCCGGGCGAGGTCAGGACGATTTTTTCCGCCCCTGCCATGCCCTGAGCCATGGCCATGCAGACCCGCTTCGCTTCCTCAAAATCTCCCTCAATGCCTCCGTGGATCATCATCTCTTCCGTAAAATGGGTCAGCACCAGTCCGCGGGAGCCGGCAGCAATGGCCTCTTTTACCGCATGGGTATGGGTAATGGATTTTCCCACCACACTGAGGAAGGCGTCGCTGGCCTTCATGGCGGCGGCGATCTCCTTGGGCGGCTCCTCTCCGTCCTGCTTTCTCGGCTCCATGATGCAGATCGTCGGCTCCGCCTCCACCCGGTAGACCTCGGTGGCCAGCGCCTGGGCAATGCTCAGGCGGGACAGCTCCGTTACGATCAGCACATGCTCCCCAGGCTGGATCTTGGCGCAGACATTGACGACCTTACTTGCGCCGCGGGACATATAAATGTTTTCCATTTTGGACGCCTCCTTTACAAACTACAGCCGCAGCATTTTCTTTACCCAATTATCTCTTTAACTCTGTAATATATATTCTATAGAAAATATTTTATATGTCAACGCCCGCCCTTCCAATTTTATGGAATTTTAACACCTCCGGAAATCTGTTTGCTCCTTTCCCGCCCTGCCGCTCCGCAGAGAATAGGAGCATTCACAAGATCGGGAACAAAGGAAACAAAAAAGCACAGGATGGAGATTTTCCATCCTGTGCTTCAGCTTTTTTGTTCTATAAATTTTCTGCCGTTATGGATATGGACCGAGACGGCCCTTTGGGCGGCCTCCACATCACGGGCCTCCAGCGCCTGAACGATGGCCCTGTGCTCCTGATAGATGGCGTGTCTGCGCTCTATATTGCTGGAAGAATATTTTCTGTCCCGGCTGATGATCCCCTGCAGGGTATCCAGAAGACTGTGCAGGATCTGGTTGTTGGCCAGGCTGTAGAGATACGCGTCGAATTGCTGGCTGGCGGAACAGATTTCGGCTGAGTCCTGGGAGGTACGGAACAGCTCGATCAGGTCATAGAGGTTTTTGATGTCCTGCTCATCCAGCCGCTTGATGCACTCTGCTACTGCCAGATGCTCCAGCGCCTCCCGACAGGCATATGCCTCGGAGATCTCCTGCTGGTTCAGCATTCGCACCACCGCGCCGTGATAGGGAATGATGTCCACCAGCCCATCGCTTGCCAGGCGGCGGATGGCCTCACGCACAGGGGTGGCGCTGACATTCATCTGCCTTGCCAGGTGCTGTTCTTTCAGCTCCGTCCCCGGTGGCATGCTTCCGTCGGCAATGGATTCCACCAGAGACCGGTATACCTGTTCGCTCAGAGGGAGTCTGGAAACGCCCCGGATATCCTTATAGCCCATAAATCTCCCTCCGTCAAAAGCCGCCTATCTGCACCAGGCTGCCGCGCAGATGTCGCCTGTCTGGATACAGTATAATATAGATTTTTCTCCGGTGCAAGGTTTAATCAGGTTCAGGAACATGGGCAGGGGCCTGCGTCCCTTTCAGGCGGGAGCAGCTAAAAAATCCGGCGGGGATATCCCCGCCGGATTTTTGGCATATGGAATCGAGATGAGGGGCTCAGTCCTCCATGTAGTCCACGAACTGCATGAGCATCACGGCCACCTGGGCCCGGGTAGCGGTGGCCTGGGGAGCCAGGGTGCTGCCGCCCATGCCGGTGATGATGCCGTTGTCCACGGCCCAGGCCATGGCGGTCTCAGCCCAGTCGCTGACGCTGGAGGCGTCCGCATAGCCGCTCAGGCTCTTATCCGTCTCGGGGCTGCCGGCGGCACGCCACAGCATGACGGCCAGCTGCTCACGGGTGATGGAGCCGTCGGGGGAGGTGCCGTCGGAGACGCCGTTGATCATGGCCCACTGCTGACCGGGGGCGTACCAGGGATTGCCGCCGCTGGTGTTGTAGCCGTTGTAGGCGGCCAGCACGGTCCAGATCATGGCCCGGCTCATGGAGGCGTCGGGGGCGAAGGCAGCGGCGGAGGTGCCGGTCATGAGGCCCTCCTCAATGACGAACTCCACAGCCTCGGCATACCAGGCGTTGGGGTTCAGGTCGACAAAGTCATCCAGGACGGAGCCGGCGTCGGTCTTCACGAAGGTGGCCTTGATGTCCACGGTGCCGGAGGGCATGGTGAAGGTGAACTTGGTGCTGCTCTCAGCATAGACCCTTACCTCATTGCCCCTGCTGTCGGTGACCACCAGCTCGTCCAGCTCATAGCCCTCGCTGGGCTTGACGGTGACGGTGACCTCGTCGCCCTTGTCGGCACGGCCGGGATTCACGGTGACCTTACCGCCGGAGACCTTGTCCACAGAGACGATGTAGTCCCCGTCGGGGGCGGAGGAGCCGGAGTCATAGGAGGGGGTGTCGGGGGTGGAGGGGATCTGCTGCCACTGAGCGGTGAAGGTCATATTCGCAGTGATGTTACTCACCACGGCGTTGGCCGCATAGGTCTTGCCATCGCTACCCAGCCAGTTAGCAAAGGTGTAGCCGCTGGGAGCCGCAGGCGCAGCGGGAAGCGTGTAGCTGCCGGAGACGGAAACGGTTTTCTGTACCAACACGGTACCGCGGTCCATCACAATAACGGTGTAGGACCCCGTGGGGGCCTTAGTCACCACTTGCGCATTGATAGTCCCGCTGTTTTCCAGATTGCTCTCAACCAGATAGATGGTATTGCCGGATTTGTTATTTAGCAACTTAACGGAAGAGGTACTATCAACAGACACACTACCGTTCTTTTTGATCTCGACAGGATACTTATAGCTCTCTCCATCAGTGGACCACTGAGATTCTTTTGGTAAAGCTGTGCCGCAGTTATCGACAGTGATTTGGCCGTGATTTTCCAACTTGATTTCTCGTGCAGTTACGCCCAGTAGGCCGGTTTCGCTGACATTTACAGTGGAATTGTCAACTGTGAGAGAATCACAGCTCATACCGTGGGAGGTACAACCGCTGATCTCAATTTTGGAGTCGTTTGTAAGCTCCCAAGCACCGCCATTGGAGAAGTTGCCGTCGATGTTCTCGGCAGTCAGGATAGAATTACCGGAGATCTTGAAAACACCGGGAGTGCTTCCGGTAGATTTAGACGAAATGGTACCTCTCTCAAGATTTTTCAGCGTCAGATTTGCGCCATTCACAAGCTCCAAAGTGCCGCCGAAATTGACATCAATACCGGTTCCGTCGTTCCCTTTGCTGGTATCACTATTCTTAGTGCCGTTAATCGTCATG
>CALWOR010000012.1 GCA_944383205.1 uncultured Oscillospiraceae bacterium
TATGTCTTGATGAAGTTCTGAAATTATATCACAGTGAATGGAGGATGCTCATGAACATTCTCTTAAGGTTTCTTAATCTTCGAAAGCAAAATGCCCCTTTTTTTACCGCTGTCCAGAATTTAAGGGGCTTCTTCCCTCAAAACAGCTGCCCCGGCAGCTTTCATTTTTTCTTGGACGAGAAGCTGCGGTCAAATTCCTCCGCCGCTGCCTCGTTCACATGGTAGCCCTTTGGGGTTTGGTAGACGCCGGTGATACCGTCCAGAAAACCGGGCTGGAGCTCCTTCAGCAGGACATAGGGGACAATCTCCTGTTCCGGTTCCCCGTGGTAGCGGATACCTTTCGTCCCGGCCACCACAAAGCCGGGCTTGCCGTAGAAGTCGATGCTGCCCTCGATGCACAGAGCCCCGACCCCCAGTTCCTTGACCCGCTCCATGGAGAATTCCAGCAGGTATTTGCCCAAACCCTGCCGCTGCAGGTCGGGGCGGATGCTGATGGCACCGAAGGTCATCATGGGAATCTCCCGGCCATCGTCAGCCACAATCTTGGAGCGTATATACAGCACATGGCCGATGAGCGCTCCGTCCCGCTCCATGACCAGATCCAGCTCCGGCACAAAGTCCGGATCCTCACGCAGCACATGGACCACATAGTGCTCCAGGCAGCCGGACCGGTACACATTCCAAAAAGCCTCCCGGGTCAAATGCTCCACGGCAGCACAGTCCGCTGGAGTCTCCCGGTGGATGATGATATTGTCCTGTCGCATAGTTTCTCTTCAAAATCGTACAGCCGAAGTTATGATCTCTTTATTTGCCTGCAAAAACAGGTTTCCTCATGGGAATTGATGACCCCCACCGCCTGCAGATAGGAGTAGATAATGACCGTCCCCACAAACTTCATACCACGGCGCTTCAGGTCCTTGGAAACGACATTCGACAACTCTGAACTAACCTTGCCTGTCTCATAGATCACTTGCCCTTCCGTCCAGTGCCAGAGATAGCAGTCAAAGCTCCCCCACTCTTGCTGGATAGCTCGGAAGATCCTGGCGTTATTCACGGCGGCGCGGATTTTGAATTTGTTGCGGATGATGCCGGGCTCCTGCATTAACTTCTCCAGTTTCTCCTCACCGTACCCGCAGACCATCTCCAGGTCAAAGCCGTCAAAGGCCTGTCGGAAGGCCTCCCGCTTGTTGAGGATGCATTCCCAGGAGAGCCCAGCCTGGAAACTCTCCAAAATCAACATTTCAAACAGCTTGTGGTCGTCGTGAATGGAGATGCCCCACTCTTCATCGTGGTATCGAATATAAGAAAAGCTCCTAGGGTTGACCCAACAGCACCTGACCTTTTCCATTATCTCCTCTCCTGTCTTTTGACTTTCCCTTCGACACCCCAGTAAAGCTGTCGTGTCAGAGGAACTCTTGTAAAACAGTGGGTATCATTATAGCATTATATCTATCTTCCGGCAATCAACAGCTCCATGCAGTCTTTCTTTATTCCTCTTAGAGAAAACCTTTTTTATAAAATAAATCGTCTAAACTTCATCATAAATTTTTTTTAACGGCGCCGCAATTGACATTTATCACAAAATCGAGTATGTTGTAGTTGCATCAGACAGGATGGGCAAAGTAGTCACTTCCCTGTAAAAGGCCTGTTATCTGCTGAGATATGTGAACAGAAAATTCCCATATCTATGAAAGGAGGATTATATGAATACCTTTACCATTGTAAATCAGGAAGAAATTGCCTCATTATTAAAGATGGATATGGTGATCGAGGCGGTTGAAAAGGCATATGCCTACAAAAGTGATTGTACTGCTGAACTTTTTCCCATTGTATGCCATTCCTTTGAGGACGGTATAGCCGAGTTTGATATAAAAAGTGGAAGTATGGACGGAGCAGGAATTTTTGGTATGAAGCTGGTCAGTGCCTTTGCCCGCAACAGTGAGCGAAATCTGCCCAGACTGACCGGCACTATTCTGATCTTTGACCGAGAAACCGGAATGCTGAAAAGTATGATGGACGGAGGACTAATTACCAATATGCGTACTGGTGCCGCCGGCGGCGTGGGATGTAAATATCTGGCCCGACCGGAATCCGAAGTGCTTCTTCTGGTAGGAACAGGTGCCCAAGGTCCTGTTTTACTGGAGGCAACACTGAAAGTCATGCACCATATCAAAAGGATCCTGATCTCAAATCCTCATTCCCCACACAAAGTAGCTGGATTCATAACAAATATCCGGAGGATTATCAGTAATGATATTCATGTCCAGGCAGCGGATGATTTGGAACAGGCAGTTCGAGCTGCAGATATCATTCTAACCGCCACACCTTCCAGAGCAGCGCTCATCCAGAGGGACTGGGTAAAACCTGGGACGCATCTATCCTGTATCGGATCAGACATGGAAGGCAAGCAGGAATTGGATGAGAGGCTCCTCGCTCAGGGAAAGGTTTTCTGTGACGATTTGACCCAAGCCATTACTGTGGGAGAATGTGAAAAGGCTATCAAGCAAGGATTGTTTTCCCCAGACCGTATCATTGAAATCGGTGATGTGATTCTTGGACGAAAGCCGGGTCGGGAACAGAAAGATGAAATTACAATTTTTGACAGCAGTGGGATTGGATTGCAGGATCTCATGGTGGCTTCACAAGTGACTGATCTGGCGAGGAGCAAAAAACTTGGGATAGAAATGAAACTCTGAGCCTCCGCAGGCAGAGTCCAAAAAACAACTGAGTAGCAAGGAGCTGAAATGATGGATACACTATTGCTGGAAGAGATGACCTGGGAGGAGATCCAGTCCGCCATGCAAGCCGGGTTTGACTCTGTACTGATTTTTGCCGCTTCGGTGGAGCAGCACGGTCCCGCACTGCCTGAAGTTACAGACACTGTACTGGGATATGCCGAAGGTGTGGATTTGGCAAAACGGCTGGGAAATACATTGGTAGCACCGGTAATAAGGCCAGGGCTCTCTAAGCACCACATGTGCTTTCCTGGGAGCCTAACTCTGCGGCCCGAGGTGTTTCGCGGCATAATTGAGGATTACATCTCAGCATATATACACCACGGGTTCCGAAATATTATTCTAATGTCTTCCCACGGAGGAAATTTTTCTGCTCTTGAAGAGATTGCCGCACATCAGAGCAAATGTTACCCGGAGATTTGTATCATTACTGGCTGCAGTCTTGAGGAACTGGACGAATTGCTCATTCAGATGGACCAGATGGAAGGGCTGTCTCCTGGAACCTGCGGCGGACATGCCTGCGATTGGGAAACCTCTCTTATGATGATGATCGATGAACGCCATGTACGAAAGTCTCGGCTTCAAAAAGGGCTTGTTGGATCTCTTTGCGGCGAACTACTGGAGCGTTTTTTCCGTGACGGTGTCAAATCTGTGAGTGAGAATGGTGTGATCGGTGATCCTACCAGTTCAAATGCAGATAGAGGAAAGCGTTACTTTGAGATTTATCAGCGCATGCAGGAACAAATCATCCGCAGAAAACTGAACGCATGGCACAATCACTCCTGAACGCAAATCTACCCGGCTTTTGTAAGACAGAAATTTCCCATTTGATTCTTGCAGGCAATTAAAGAATAAAAAACGCTCCCCCGTCTCTGTCGGCACACAGAACCGTCAAAGACTGAGGAGCGTTTTAAACACAGGACACACCGCTCACCAATTTAAACTGCATAGGGATATGTAGTCAAAAAGGTATAACTTGATATATCAATATTTTTCTATCTCTTCCTAGCGTAACCGAGCAGTACTGCTCATGGTCACTGTATTGCGTCATCTCCTTTTTATTTCGCCTTTCATATCAGAATTGCGAATCCAGCCAAGTTACAAAATCTTCCGTGGAATAGGTGAATGCAATCTCCGCCTTGTCTCCATCGGCAATTAGGAATTCAGTAAGGCCATACTCTGAGTCCCCGCCGCTCCAGTCATAGGTGTAGCCCAGTCTGGTCCATGGATATTCACTCTCAAAATAGGAGTAGATGATGTTGCCATCAAACCAGTTTTGATACACTGGGTCTGTGATTTGGTCGTACCCATTTTCCATTTGGGCTGTCACATCAGTCACATAGGCAGGTCGGATTATCTCCGACGGCTCAATCCAAAACGCCGTAAAACGCGTACAGCTCCCATCATTCGGCATGCCTAACAGCTGTGCAAAACGCAGATTCCAGTCGGTAACGCCACTGTTATTTTCTTGATACCAGTCTGTCATCTCTCCCAGGGATGTAGCCCAAATATCTTGGTGAGGTATAGGGTCCCCAGGGCTGCACGGTTCCCCGTAGTCGTGCCAGGTAACCATCAAGACCCGCTCTCCTGATTCATTCCAGATAACTTGGGGATCCGTCTTGGTAAGAGAAACCAGTTCCATGACCTCGTCATCCTCACTGAATACCGCGTCAGCCATGGCGGCCGTCCATAGTTCTTCATTGGACGGTGCATCCTCATTCATACAGCCAGCCAACGACAGCAGGCTAAAGCTCACAGCAAGCGCAACAATTATCTTCTTCGCCAAAGCTAAGACCCCCTCCTCACCGAAACCACTATCGCTATAGTATAAGCATAAACATTTCAGATACCCTGCAGCACCACTCGACTATTTTCTATAGTGCTGTCCTAATTTTAACAATATTTTTCTTCCTGCGGCCTAAGTGCATCAAATTCACTTTTTTTTGCGCAAAATTTGTGGACTAACGGTGATTTACACAAATATGATAGTTACCCTTAACCTTATACGACAATCAAGGGCCTGCGGCATTTGCCGCAGGCCCTCTCAAACTTTCAGTGAAAGGTCTCAATAACCACAAGAGAGTGCGCAGAGCACAGTTTCATCATTTTCGCCATATCCGCGAAGCTGAATACTTACATGAAAGATTTACTGAAAGCTTTACAAAATACTATGGCAAATCCTTTATACAGATTTGCTAAAGTACCACAACGGACTCACAGCACCGATAATCCGTATCAATGTTATTGGCCAGAAAGCGTGCTTTAAACTTGCGAGGACAGCACATAGCTCCGCCGGATGCGCTCAAATCTTCCGGCACCACAAACTTAATGCATTTTACCAGCACATCCCTGCACAATGGGTAACTGTGGGCAGGAATGGTAATTGCCTTCATACCTCGCTGGTGCTCCATACCGTCTTGATCTACCTCAGTCAGGATTGCTGCCAAAGCGACCCGTTTCCCTGGGCAGACATTTTTAACCGTCACATCCATCTGAATAATTCGACCCTGAGACACCAGAAAGACATCTCCCAAGTCTACAAGGATGGAGTCCTGACAGCCCTCCACATTCAACTCAACCGGTTCAGGACACTCTTCCGGATGAACCACGATGTCACATTCCACCGACACAGTAGGTTTTGGGAAAGACACGACATTTCCCTCATTGTCGGAATACATGATTGATTGATTGACCAGTTTGGTGCCAGTCTCCTGTCCAATATGACGAATAAAGAAGTCCAGTGACGCACTTTCACTGGAGGTTACCCCCAACTGTGGAATATTCCATTTTAGAGAATGAGCGTCCAACATGGTAGCAGTTCCCTTAGTCGGCGACAAAATGCTGGTAATAACAAAGTCTGAGTTGACCACTTCATCGATGGTAATATCCGTAGCACCCGGCTTCGAAATGTTGGCTGCCAGTTCTGCAAAAAGTGCTTCCAGATCGGCAGCATCCGGTGTCACCGCTACATGGGAGGCATCAGGATCAGTAGCCCAGTTATTCAACGCATTAATATCCAGACCATCGGAGCCAATCAGACCGATGCAGTAAATAATAATTCCCTGCGCTCTGGCCGCAGCAGCTACAGGAGCAGGAGGTGCGCCGGTGGTAGTGTTGCCATCGGTGAACAAAACCATAACTTTGGCGTTGTTGGAGGTTGGATCAAACATCTGGGTAGCCTTGGTAAACGCATCAGCGTGATTGGTATTGCCTCCTGCTGTCAAACCGTCTACAGCGCTTTTCAGTACATCAACGGAGGTGATCAGCTGCGTATCAGCCACAGCAGCACCAGAAAAACTGACGATACCCATTCGACTGCCTGAGCCAATCTGTCCATCTTTACTGCTGTCAGTAGCCTCATCAATGATGTCAATAAAAGTCTTGGCTCCCAATTTCATGTCAGCCAGGGGTGAACCGGTCATACTGCCGGAACGGTCCAGAATCAATACGATATCGGTGGGATTTGAAACAATATCCGGCGCCGCAGTCAACGCCAGAGTCACACGCAAAGCACCATCGCAGGTTATACGGCCAGTGCTGACAACTTTATTGGAATTTGTAACACCCATTGTGTTACCTCCTTCTGGGAACAGGTCCCACCTCATTCTATACACATGCTGATAACTTGACATTCATGGAAGCTATCCTTTGTGACCAGTGAGGACTTCCCAGTATATTAAAAAGTCGATTTAGTGTTACATAGTCAGACAAGCCATATCCAAGTCCCATTCGGTATACTATGGAGGTATCACTTCTGTAAATCGTCTGGTGTTGTCGGGCGAGGTCGGCAATTTTTTGACAGCTTCAGCCGATGTTTTCTCCAAACAACAACCAGAAAAATGACAGCAGCACAACCTAAAACGGCCAACATTACAAGTGCTAAGTTCCCATCTTGTTCTTGCACCGTGAAGGTGACACTGTCCCCTTCTGCGGAAAATACCACATAGGTGCCGTCTATCTCCGACTTCTGCTGTGTCCACCCTTCTCCGTTCTTGACCCACACGATGCAGTTTTTGCAGTCCTCAGGCAGCTTGCACTGAAGCTGGAAGGAGACAGCAGAGGGAGAAGGATCGGTAATCGTCACCGTATAGACCGTCCCCGTATGAGCGGTCCCCCGGGAATCGGTCCATGTGTCTTCCCCGTACGCGGCGGAGATCGAGCTTCCAGAGCTGAAGGTTCCCTCCGCCACGATCTGGGGCGGATCTCCCAGCGCAGTCAGCGCGGTGGTATAGGCGGTATATTCCGCGTCCAATGTCCTGGAAAAGGTCAGGTGGCTGTAGTCGATATCGGGCCAACAGGCAAAATACCCCTCTTTTTCCGGAATGTCCGGCAGCTGAGGCAGCGCGTCGCCATAGGAGAATTCGAAGACAGATACCTCCTGGTCCTCCGCCATAAAGACAAGTTTAAATTTCGTAAACGCGTCAGGCGCGCCCTCTGAGAGGACGGTAAACTCCGCAGGCTCCGCCTGACCCAGATAGCTGACTCCGTTGATGCCGCTGAGTGTATCATGAGTGAAGAGATTCCCGGACACCTCCCCGTCTTCCTCCCGATCCCCCAGCACGGCGCCCAGGTAGGCAGTGCCCTCTTCGATCTCCACCAGGGAACGGCAATCGATCACTGTCTTGCCGGAACCGGCCACACCGCCGATGTAGTTGATCCCCCCCAGCGCGCATCGGGACCAGCAGCTGCGGATGGTGGACCAGGCCGCCCCAGCGATGCCGCCCACATAGTCTCCTCCCGTGCTCTCTACCGCGGCATAGCTCTCACACCGGGAAACGGTACCCAGATCCATGCGCCCAACGATACCGCCCACATAGTCTTTTTTTCCGGTGACGGCGCCGTTGTTGACACATCCCTCGGTAAGGGCGGCGGCCTGATAGCGGAAGTTCAGCGACCGGTCCCCGGAGGTGGTGAGATCGTCCTCGGGATCATAGTCATACTCGATGGCCATGGACCCCACGATCCCCGCTACATTTACATCGCCCTCCACAGCTCCCAGGTTTTCGGAGTTTGTGATGCGTCCGGCGTCCTCGTCCGTCTCGGTGGCCTGGTCGGAGACATCCTCCAGCAGCTCGTCTTCCTCTTCCTCCGTCTCTTCTTCGCTGTCAGTTTGCCTGCGCAGCACATCAATGACCTTGCCGAACTGGTTGTTGATGGCCCGAATATCCGCCAAAAGGATATCCGAGGAGGAGGAAATGGTCTCGTTCAATCCCTGCATGGCGTCGGTGAGGCCGCTCAGCGCGTGGTCCAGCATGTCACCCTTTTCATCGACCGCTTCCCCCACCGGACGGAAGGAGATATCCGGTTTATCCGCCAGCTCGGACATGACATCGCTGAAGGTATCTCCCGCTTCCCGCAGCTGGCCGAAGGCGTCGCTCAGGGCGTCCGCCGCCTTTTTCATCAGCTTCGAGGCGCTCTCTCCATGGGGTGCGGCCTCGTCCAAATGCTCAAAGGCGTCTTGAATGTGTCCGGCGGCGCCGTCCAGCAGGTGGAACCCGGAATCGACCTGTTGAGCTGCGTCCGCAATCTCCTTCAGCGTATCCCGGGCAATTTCACCCGCCGTGCTGCCGACTCCCCCAAGGGCCTCTCCCAAGGTACCCAGAGCGTTCTCGGTCTGCGCTGCCGCATCTCTCATCTCCTCCAGAGCGGCCAGCACACCGCTCCAGTCCACATCGTCACCATTCCAGGCGGGTATATCATCATCGGGCAGTTCAGGCTCCGGCAAGGCAGTCCCTTCACTCTGGTCTGAAGCGTCGCCCTCCTGGTCGGAGCTCTCCGACTCTCCCGTCTGGCCGGAATCAGTATTTCCCTCAGAGGTCTGCTGTCCCTGCTGATACTGTTCGTAGACCTCTCTGATCGCTTTCCACAGCTCTTGGAATGCCTCGGACATCACTCCAAAGGCATCCATCAAATTGTCTACCGCCGTCCTTACTTCAGCTACGGCGTCGCCCATGGCTCCGCTGTCGCCCAGGGCGGCTTTCATCTGTTCCAGGGCGTCTCGGAACTGGTCCACGGCCTGGGAGCCCAGCTGGGCGGAACTGCTGATCCGGTCCAGAGCCCTGCGCAGATCCTTCAGGGCATCCTCCGACAGCCCGCCCATTCGGTCCAGCTCATCCAGCGCCTCCTCCGCCAAATCGGCGGAATCCTGAACCCGATCCAGCGCCGCATCCACAGAATCTGCGATAGGCTCCAGCCGGTCCATGGTCCAGGAAATCCGGGCGGAGATGTCGTTGACGGTCTCAATATTTCCGTCCGCCCAATCGGTCATGGCGTGGGAGAGGTCGGAGGCCGCATCCTTGACTCCATCCGCGCTGTCGGTGATCGCCGTCATTTGGGCGGAAATGGAATCGGAGACGCCCTCTGCATCGGAAATCGCCTGATCCATCAGAGCCTGCAGGGTGTCCAGTTCATCCCATAGCTCATCCATGCTGCTCTTGTCAAAGAGGAGGGTCAGCCGGGGCTCCATCTGCCCGCAGATACCGCCCACATCCTTTCTGCCCCGGACAGTCCCGGTGTTGACGCAGCTGTCCAGCCAGCCCGACTGCCGCCCGGCGATGCCGCCCACATTGTAGCCCACATGCTCATATCCCACATCGCCGCTGTTGGTACAGCTCTGAAGGATGCCGGAGGAGGCCCCGGCAATGCCGCCGATGTCGGTACACGCGGGGGCATTTTCCGTGGAGCGGATGGTGGTAAGATCCACCTCGTGAATGGCAACAGTGGTCTTGACTTCGGTAATGTTGATATCGCCCTCATTCTGGCAGCGGATCACGCTGCCCTCGTTAAGACCCACGATACCGCCTACATAGTGTTCCCCCAGAAGCGTGCCGGAATAGGAGCAGTTGATGATCTGTCCGGTGGACTTATTGCACCCTACTACCCCGCCTACATTGGTCCCGCCCTTTACATTGCCCTGAAAGGAGCAGTTCAAAAGCTTGCCGCTGTTGACGCCCGCCAGGCCGCCTATGGTGTCTTTCAGATCGGTGGGGGCAACCGTTCCCAGGATGGTGAGGTTTTGAATGACCGCACCGGCTTGGACATACCGGAAAAAGCCCCGGTCATTGCCGCTTCCTGAGATGGAAAATCCGGAAATCGCATGCCCCTGGCCGTCAAATGTACCGGAAAAAATGGGAATGGGCTGAAATCCGATTCCTCCCAAATCGATATCCGCGTCCAGATAGACTGTTTTCCCCACAGACCAGCTGTCCAAGGAGCAGCTGCGGGCCAAATCCACCAGGTCCTGGGCAGTCTCAATATGCACTTCGTCCTCCTCCGCCGCCAAGGCCGGAGCGATCAGGCTCCCTATGAGGATCAGCGCCAATAAAAAAGCCATGAGCCGCTGATTATTTTTCTTCATCGTTCTGCTCCCCCCTTTCTGTATCTTCCTCATCCGCCCCGTCTTCGGGCATTTCCATAATATTTCCGGTATCCAGCACCGCGGAGACATCACCCCGGATAATGCCGTGGACGCTGGCGTCCACAAGGCCGTTGACTCTGCCCCGGATACGCCCGTTCACATAGACGATTCCGGTGGCCGTCCGGGTCACCTCGGGAACCTTGATGTTGAACCGGGTCTTTTCCACGATCAGATCGCCCAGCAGCAGGATCTGGGGCAGGATAAACATGACCAGAATGATGGAGATCAGCGTCCCCCGGCTCAAATTTTCGCCGATGCCCACGATAGCGGGCTCAGAGGACAGCTTACCGATGAGGTAGGCCGCCACGGTGAGGATGGTGCCCGAGGTGAGCACCGTGGGGAAGGCCAGGTCCAGCGCCTTGACAATAGCCTGTCTGGGGGGCATAAGCTCCTTCATTTCGCTGTACCGGGAGGAGATGACGATGGCGTAGTCGATGTTGGCGCCCATCTGGATGGAGGTGACTACAAGGTAGCCCATAAAGAAAATGGGTTTGTCAAAGATGGTGGGGAAGGAGAAATTGATCCAGATACTGCCCTGAATGACGCAGATCAGAAGGATGGGCAGACCCACCGACTGGAAGGTGAAGAGAAGCACCAGAATGACGAAGACCACCGACAGCACACTGATGAGGATGTTATCCCGCTGGAAGGAGGTGGACAGGTCATAGTCGCTGGTGGAGTCCCCCACCAGGTAGATCTGGTCGGCGGGATAGTACCGCTCCGCCTCCCGGTGGATGGTCTGGAGGAATTCAAAGGTCTCCTCCCCCTCCTCGGAGAGATTCAGGTTCAGGATCATCCGGCTGTAGTTCTCTCCCAGCATCTGGGCCTGGCCGTCGGTGAGGGCGTCATAGAGGTCGTTCACCTCCGCCTCCGTCTCCGCGTCCAGGGTAACAAAGCCCTCGTCCACCTGGTCATAGAGGAAGAGGAACATATCCATAAGGGGGACCGCGTAGGTGTCCACGCCGCTCACCGCTTTGCCCAGCTCATCATCCTTGGCGGCATAGGCGGTGTAGAGAAGCTCGATGATCTCATAGTCCATGTCGGTCATCTCGGCAAACTGCCGAGGGGTGAGCTTGTCGGTGAGGGTGTATCCATCCAGGGCCTCAATGTTGGAAAGCCCCATGGCATAGTCCACCTCGTCATACTCCTCCAGCTGACTGAGCAGGGCCTTCTCGCTGGCATAATTCCCCTTGGGTACCAGCAGAGCCATGATATTCTGTGCGCCGAAGGTGTCGTTGACCCTACGCTCGGCGATCTGGTTTTCGTTCTGCTTGGTGGTGACCAGTTCCGAGTAGCCATAGACATAGGGGCACTTCTGAGACAGGAGAAATCCCGCCACCAGCAGAACCACAAAAGCGGGGGCCCCGATGTAGCGCAGCTTCACCACCAGCCTGCCCCACCGGTCGATGTGGGGGACGAAGCTGCGGTGCTGGGTCTTGCGGATGGCGTTGGAAAAGAGCATCAGCAGCCCCGGCATCAGAGTGAAGACGGAGAGCATGCTGAAGCAGATGGCCTTGATGAGCACCAAGCCCATGTCAAAGCCCAGTCCGAACTGCATGAACATCATGGCGGCCAGACCCGAGATGGTGGTCAGGGAGCTGGAGGAGATGGCGGGGATGGAGTAGGCCAGGGCGGCGATGCAGGCCGCACGGTCTTCTCCCAGCCGCTCCCGCTCCTCGGTGAAGCGGTGGAGCAGGATGATGGCGTAGTCAATGGCCAGGGCCAGCTGCAGCACCACAGTGACCGAGTTGGACACAAAGGAGATGGTGCCGAAAATGAAATTGGTACCCATGTTCAGCAGGGCGGCTGAGCCGAAGGTGATCATCAGCACCGGGATTTCGGCGTAGGACCGGGAGGTGAACAGGAGCACCAGCACGATGACGATGAAGGCGATGACCAGAATCACCTGCATCTCCGATGCCAGGTTGCCGGCTGCGTCATTTCCCACCTCGCTGCTCACATAGGCGTCGTAGGGCTCCAGCAGGGTCTTTACGGCATCCATGGCATCCAGACTGATCTGGTCCTCCGTCTCGCCGTCAAAGGTGACATTGATCAGCACATCAGAGCCCTGTACATAATCGGACAGATCTTCAGCCCCGTCGTCCTCCTCCCCGCCCAGGGAACCGGAGCCCACCGTAGCCGTGGTGACCCCCTCGATCTGCTCCATTCTGGACGCCAGATCTTCAGCCAGCTCCTTGGACACATGGGAGACCACAATGCGGGCGGTACCGTAGGTGGTCAGCTCCTCCTCCATAATGGTCAGCCCCTGCCGGGTCTCGGTATCTTCCGGCAAATATGCGGTAATGTCGTTTTCCACATTTACCCATCCCATGGAAAACACCGAGAAAATCATGGCGCAGATGTAGAAAAAGAAGATCAGATTCCGTTTATCTACAATAAAGGCTGCCAACACTTCCATAGGCGACTTGTGTTCTTTTTCCGGATTCACTTGTGCGTTGCCTCCATTTCTTCCAGCCGTTCCCCGCTCCAGGGCATAACAGTGCTCTTTTGATATTTACTGCATCCCCACCGGGTCTCGCTCTGGTCCATCTGCAGCTCTCCAGACAAAATACCATCCGTATCCCACAAAACTGAGCAGCAGGGATACTCCCCCACAGCGGTGATGATCTGATGGGCCAGACGGAGACATCCGTCTGCCTGACGGCTTCCGCGGATCGGGAGTTCATGTGAGAGAATGTTGAGCGTACCCGTCACTGTCCCGCGGTCCTCCTCCAGCGCCAGAGTACCGTCGCGGGGACCCATGGGGCTGTGTAGGACCATATGATATTTTCGCATCATAGCGCTCTCATCTCCATACAGGCGCGCTGGGGCGTGTCTTTTGAGCCTGGGGTTTGAGGAACTTGTTCGTTCATACTTGGGAATGCCCGCCAATGCAATAAAATGGTACCGGAGGGACGCCCGCTGCTCAATACACAATCCGGAAAAACTGTGCGTTTTTTCACACATCCCCCCATCTGTCGGGAGACAGGCCCGGCATTCCAATGCTTGCACCCGGGCAAAAAAATTGCTATACTAACCACAAATCCAAGCATCAAGCTGAGGTGAAGGAAGATGGCAAACAGCGCCTCGGAGCGTACAAAACGAAATCTGGCCGCCGCCCTGAAGGAGAAGATGGCAAAAAAGCCCCTGGAGCAGATCACCATCCAGGAGCTTACCGACCCCTGCGGCATGCAGCGGCGGGCATTTTACTACCATTTTGAGGACATCTACGACCTGGTCAAGTGGATGTTTCGTGAGGAGGCTCTCTCCCTTCTCCAGCGGCAGGAGGAGGCGCTGCTGTGGCAGGAGGGATTGCTGCAGCTGTTTTACTACCTGGAGGAGAACCGGGCGGTGTGCCTGTGCGCCCTGCGCTCCCCAGGTCACGACACGCTCAAGCGCTTTTTTGGAGCCAATCTGGAGGCTATTTTCCGCCGGGCTCTGGAGGAGACGGCGGCCAGGCTGGATATGGATCTGGACCCTGAAGGGATCCCCCTGTTTGTCAGCGCCCTGGGCGGCATTATGGAATCCTGGCTGCTGGGAGCTTTTTCTGAAACTCCTGAGGATATGGTAGCCCGGATCAACAGCTTTTTGCAAAGTCACATTTATGGTTTGCAGGTACTGCAGAATCGTTCCCAGTCTTCAGTGCACTCTGGACCGCAGGAGACGGAATAAAATGTTTCGGGCATAAAAAGCACTGGCTCAGTTGCCCATATGCCTACTGAAACACAAATTCCTGTTTAAAGTCATTATCGTCGACATTTCCTAGGACTTAGGCGCCAACTGAGTGACCTTTCACTGCTATTTTAGGACATATGCGATCTCGTCAAATGAGTCCGCCTGGAAAGATCCAAGCCATTCAGAGAACCCAGAAGGATCAAACCTGATAGATGGAAAGTTTTATTCCCGTATGCTGTGTCCACCCCACCATCAGCGGAAGGCTACCCACACCATCAATTCAAGAGCACCTACCAGGTCATTGTTTTGACCAGATGTCTACAGCCATATGCTGATACCCCGACCAATAGGCCTTACAAACTGCCCATAATCAAAAGCCGCCAGAAAATCTGTTTCAGCAGACTTTCTGGCGGCTTTCTATTTTCTCAATTTACTGTTCTCTTTTCCCTTACAGTTCAGGGAGAAAGTTCAAACTCCTTTATTGAACATCAATATGTTATCAATTAATCACTTTGATCATGAAATGCACTTTGCAGAACTGACTATATATACGATAGATAATACGGTTCTTATGTTCCCGCTTCTTTGGGTACTCCCAGTATTACTTCTATGGCGCATCCGAAAGCGGTACCTTCAATTCGCCGCCGGATATTTAGTTTTCCCGATATTTCTTGATTTTCTGATCGATAGTAAGAATCTCTCCCTCAGGACGGTAAACCACCTTGATATATGCGGATACTCGCTTGGCCCCCGCCTGTACTGCCACATGCTGGCACTGCTTGGCAATGTCCATCAGCTGATCGTAGTTCTCCCCTTCGATTGTGGTCTCAAAAGGCCCTACCTCATAGTGAAGCCCTGTCCCGGCAATGTAGGCAATCACCTCATCTACCATACGGCACAGCTCCTTGCTGTTCTCAGCTTCAGGCAAAACCTGAATTGCAATACTCGCGCTCATATCAGTTCCTCCTTTTAAAATACACGGATAGCTTCATCCGCAAGCTTTTTCAATTCTTCCCACCGTTCAGCAGCCATTCTTTCATACACTGCCACCACATAAAATCCCGCTTGCTTGGCGGTAGCTGCCGCATACAGGGCATCCTCATAAACTGCCGCTTCTCTGGGGGCACACCCCAGCCGCCTGGCAGCTTCCAGATAAACATCCGGCCGCTCCTTCCCGGCTCCCACCTCCTCGCAGGAGAGTAGGAAAGAAAAACAGTCCCGTATCCCCAATCGGGCAAGGCAGACTTCCATAAGAGACTTCGCAGTGGCCGAGGCCACACACATGGCAATTTCTTTAGCCTTCAGTCCCTCCAGATACTCCTTCACTCCCGGCTTAAGCGGGATGTCCCGGCGATAGTGAATCTCCATCATTTGATTCATCTCCCCGGCGATTGCCTCCGCCGTGCCCCCTAGGTCGAAGCGCCGTGCAAACAGCTGTGCCGATTGGCTCATGGTCAAAGGCTTAATCTGCTCCAGCACATCTGCAGGAATCTGATGAATCCCTTTACTGTCGAGATATTCCCGGGGCAGTCGACACCAAAAGGCCATGGAGTCCACCAAGGTGCCGTCCATATCGAAAATGGCAAAAGACTTATTCATAGGCAATCAGCACCATACTCCTACAAAGTTGATGGTCTCCAGGCTGCACGCCAAAGCCCTGCAGGGAAAAGCGACGCAGCCGTACCAGAGTGCCGCCAGCACATCCACAAAGTGCTGGAAGGGAGCCATAGCAGGAAAATATACAAAGGTGTTGAGCACGAAGGCCAGACAGGCAAGCATGGCGGTAAGCACAAGTTTTTTTGTGGTCACATTGGGCTTCATGATTCATTCTCCTTTTTCTTTTGCGAAAAACGGCAGTCACAGCGTCGCTTACCCCATAATCACAGGTCTGGACAGAGCATTCTGTCCGGAAGGCGGTCGAAGCTTACTGGCTTCCTCTCACGCCGGAACACGGCTTCCCATCGCTGCGATACAAGACGCAGGGCACTCCCCCTCTGTCCGCCGCGGACTTACCGCGAATGCCGTTTTCACCTCCCAAAGCAAAAATCGGAGATACCTGATCCAGGTATCTCCGAAAGAATTTGTCACAAGTTCCTACGGCGGCATTACCCGCATCAGGTTCATG
Organism: uncultured Oscillospiraceae bacterium; assembly: GCA_944383205.1. GTDB lineage: Bacteria > Bacillota > Clostridia > Oscillospirales > Oscillospiraceae > Lawsonibacter. The sequence continues at coordinate 15,952 of CALWOR010000012.1, forward strand.
GGTCGATGGCACTCCATCCTCTCAGCCTTATTCAAGCTCCCCGACATATTTGATTGTCTTGATCTCCAAGCTTTTTCCGTCCGCTCTGCTTCAGCAGTCCGGTAAAATTTCCAGAGCCATTATACACAATCCCCTGCTAAAGTTCAAGTGGGTTGGAAAAATTTTCTTTGAGGAGGAAAAATTTTCTTTGAGGAGGGATCCGCATCCCTTTCACTCCCTCCCCGCCCGACGGCGCAGGAACACAAATAGGTCCTTCGACGAGCGCTCCCGGTCAAAGGCATAGTCCAGCCGGTCAAACTCTCTGACAGCCTCCGGCTGCTCGATCCCCCGCTCAGCCAGAAAGCGTACCATCTCTCCCCGGGCCATCTTGCACATGGTGCCCTTTTCCACCACGCGCCCCTCCCGCTGCTCTCCAAACACGCAGGTAACGAACCGGACCGAGGCGGGCAGATACCGGGACACACTGAGGCTGTATTCCTTGGAGGCCAGATTCAAAATGCAGGCATCCTCCTCCGTCAGCGCCTTTGTAATTCTGTCTCCCCAGTACTCATAAAGGTTTTTCCCTTTATAGGTTTGGAGTTTTGCCTGCATCTCCAGGCGGTAGGGCGTCACCCCGTCGAAGGGGCGCAGAAGTCCGTAAAAGCCGGACAAGATCCTCAGATGCTCCTGCACATAGTCCCACTGCTCCCGGGTAAACACTCCGGGAGCCATATACCGGTACTGGATCCCCTCGTAGGACAGCAGAGCCGGGGTGAGGCGGCCGTCCAAATCCATCTCCTCCAGCCGCCGGACATTGAGGGCGGCAATGTCATCGCTGCATTTCCAAAGCTCCCTGAGCTGGGTATAGGACATCCTCCCCATCAACTCCATCAGTTCCCGCGCCTGGGGCAGGAAACGGGGCAGATCCCGCCAGGCCAGGCTGTCCAGGTCCTCCCGCATTTTTTTCGCCGGGGAAATGATGATTTTCATGGCGTTCCTCCACTCATACGATGCAGCCTGGGGCCCACCTCCCCAAAAGGTCTGTCAGCCCCTCTATATGAAAGGAAGGCGGGCCCGCGGGGTCCGCCTTCCGGTTTTACAGCATGGCAAACAGGTCCATCTGGCTGGTCTGTGGCATGTCCCCGAAGGCCCCGGCCTCGGTGAGCTTGTCGATGTGGGTCTTGGACACCTTGGGACAGGCGGCGGAAACTTCTTCAATAGAAATAAAGCGCCGCTTTTTGCTCTGCTCGGCCAAGGAGATGGCCGCCGTCTCCCCCAGTCCCGCCACCGAGACAAAGGGAGGAATCAGAGCCTTTGCCTTCTCATCCATGGTGAAATGGAGCGCCTGAGACCGGTAGAGGTCCATCCGGGCGAAGGTGAATCCCCGGAGATAGAACTCGTAGCACACCTCCAGGGTGGTGAGCATATCCTGCTCCACGGCGGAGGCCTCCTTGTCCTTGGCGATGATCTCCCGCATTTTTCTCTGGCACACATCCATGCCGTGGCACATAAACTCCTGGTCAAAGGCCTTGGCCCGGATGGAGAAATAGGCCGCGTAAAAGGCCAGGGGCCGGTGGACCTTGAACCAGGCAATGCGGAAGGCCATCATCACATAGGCCACGGCATGGGCCTTGGGAAAGAGGTAGGCGATCTTCTTACAGGAGCCGATGTACCACTCAGGGACCCCGTGCTCTCGCATCTCGTCCTCCGCCCCCTCCGGGAGCCCTCTGCCCTTACGCACCGCCTCCATGATCTTGAAGGAGCGCTTGGGGTCCATGCCTTTTGAAATGAGAAACAGCATGATATCGTCACGGCACCCGATGGCCTCGCTGACCTTGGCGGTGCCGGAGGTGATCAGGTCCTTTGCATTGCCCAGCCACACATCGGTGCCATGGGAGAAGCCGGACAGGCGCACCAGAATATCGAACTGGTCCGGCTGGGTATCCTCCAGCATACCACGGACAAAGGTGGTGCCGAACTCCGGGATGGCGGTGCCTCCGGTAGGACCCAGGATCTTGTCGTTTTCATAGCCCAGCACCTTGGAGGACTGGAAGATAGACATGGTGTCCGGGTCATCCAAAGGGATGTCGGTGCGGGCGTTCACCCCGGTGAGGTCCTCCAGCATACGGATCATGGTGGGATCATCGTGGCCCAGCATGTCCAGCTTGAGGAGGTTTGATTCCATGGAGTGGTATTCAAAATGGGTGGTGACGATGTCGCTGTTGGGGTCGTCGGCGGGGTGCTGGACAGGACAGAAGTCGTAGATCTCCTTGTCCTGGGGAATGACCACCATACCGCCTGGGTGCTGACCCGTGGTGCGCTTGACCCCGGTACAGCCGATGGCCAGGCGGTTCTCTTCCGCCTTGGAGACGGTTTTTCCTTTCTCCTCCAGATACTTTTTTACATAGCCGAAGGCGGTCTTCTCCGCCACGGTGCCGATGGTACCCGCCCGGAACACATGGGTCTGGCCGAAGAGCTCGAAGGTATATTTGTGGGCACTGGACTGGTACTCACCGGAAAAATTCAGGTCGATATCCGGGACCTTGTCGCCGCCAAAGCCCAAAAATGTCTCAAAGGGGATGTTGAAGCCGTCCTTGGCATACTTGGCGCCGCACACGGGGCAGTAGGCGTCGGGCATATCCGCTCCGCAGCCGTAGGGGTGGGCGGGATCCTGGGCGTAGTCGAAGTCCGAGTGCTTGCAGTTGGGACAGCGGTAGTGGGCGGGCAGGGAATTTACCTCAGTAATGCCCGACATGAAAGCCACCAGGGAAGATCCCACCGATCCACGGGAGCCCACCAGATAGCCGTGCTCCAGAGAGTTCTGCACCAGCTTCTGGGCAGACATATAAATCACATCGTATTTACAGCGGATGATATCTCCCAGCTCCACATTGATCCGGTCTACCACGATCTGGGGCGGCTCCTCCCCGTAAAGCTCATGGGCTTTCCCCCACACCAGGCGCTTTAGCTCCCCGTCGGAGTCCTCCAGCTTGGGGGCGAACAGCCCCTGGGGCAGAGGCTCGATGGTGTCGCACCAGTCGGCAATGAGGTTGGTATTCTTCACCACCACCTCGTGAGCCTTCTCCTTTCCCAAATAGGCAAATTCCCGCAGCATCTCGTCGGTGGTTTTGAAGTAGATGGGCAGAGGCTCGTCGGCATCCTCGAAGCCCTTGGAGGCCAGGAGGATATGGCGGTAGATCTCGTCCTCCGGGTCCAGGAAATGAACATCCCCTGTGGCGCACACCGGTTTGCCCAGCTCCTCTCCCAGCTTGACAATGGTACGGTTAAAGTCCCGCAGCTCCTCCTCGCTGCGCACCATGCCCTTGCGGAGCATGAACATGTTGTTGCATATGGGCTGGATCTCCAGATAGTCGTACCAGGAGGCAATGCGCTTAAGCTCCTCCCAATCCTTGCCGTCCACCACTGCCTTGAACAGCTCCCCCGCTTCGCAGGCCGAGCCGATGATCAGTCCCTCCCGGTTCTCATTGATGAGGGATTTGGGCATGGTGGGCACCCGCTTGAAGTGCTCCAGATGGGACAGAGAAATGAGCTTATAGAGGTTTCGAAGGCCCGTCTGGTTCTTGGCCAGGACGATGAGGTGTTTGGGCTGGCGGCGGGCTTTCCCGCCTCCCATGCGGAGCCTTGGCATATAGGGGTTGATATCGCTGAGCTTATGTAAACCGAGCTCCTCCATCATTTTGAAAAACGGAGGCAGCATATAGGCTACGGTAGCCGCGTCGTCGCTGGCCCGGTGGTGGTTGAAGGCGGGCAGGTGGAGGTGCTCTGCCACGATATCCAGCTTGTACTTGCCCAGATCGGGCAGCAGGTTCTGGGCCAAAATCAGACTGTCCACCGAGGGGTTATGGAAGGGAATACCGTACTTCCGGCAGCCGGCGGCGATAAATCCCATATCGAAGTCGGCGTTGTGTGCGGCCAGGGGCCGGTCCCCGGTAAAGGCCAGAAATGCCTCCAGAGCCTCCTTCTGGGAAGGCGCCCCCTTCAGCATTTCGTCGGTGATGCCGGTGAGGCGGATGATCTCCGGAGACAGCAGGCGGCCCGGGGAGACAAAGGTGTTGAAGGTGTCGGCGATCTCCCCGTTCTTCAGTACCACAGCCCCGATCTCGATGATGACCTCGTATTTTCTGTTAAGGCCGGTGGTTTCGATGTCAAAGCAGACGATCTCATCCTGAAAGGAGGCGTCTGTCTCCCCGTGGACCACCACCCGATCATCCACATCGTTGATGAAGTATGCCTCTACTCCGTAGAGGATTTTAATGCCCTTGGCCGAGTGCCAGGCGTCGGGGAAGGACTGGGCCACCCCGTGGTCGGTGATGGCGATAGCCCGGTGGCCCCAGGCCTGGGCCCGCTTCACCACATTTTTATCCGGCCCCAGCTTGGGTCCTACGGCGGTGAGGGCGTCCATGGAGGACATGGTAGTGTGGAGGTGAAGCTCCACACGCTTTTCCTGGGCGGTATCCTCCTTCATCTTTTTCTCCGCTGTGGTGACGGCCAGGGGCTCCAGCACCATGTCCCCATAAAAGCGGTCCAGGTTCAGCCGACCCTGGATCCTCAGATGCATCCCCTTCTTGATGCCGTCTACCAGAGGCTTGGCCTCCTCCGCCTGGGGAAAGAACTTGCTCACCCGGATGGAGCCGGTGTAGTCGGTGAGGTCAAAGGCCACCACCCAAGAGTTGCGTTTTTTCAGCTCCCGGTTGTCTACAGCGAATACATCGCCCTCCACCACCACTACGCCCATGTCCAGCTCCAGCTCCTCAATGGGGGTCGGCGCCTTGGTGATGGGCCGGCCGAAGATGGCCTTTCCCTGGCTTTTCCCGCCTGCGCCTTTGGCGGCAGTTACCGGGGCGGGATGGGAATTCTTCTTCATGGCCGCCCGACGGATGGCCTCGGTCCGGGCAAAGGCATCCTCCTGGGTCTTCGGCTCAGAGGGCTGGGGAACGGGCTGTGCCGCTGAGGAAGAGGCCTTCTCCTCCTCGGGAGCAGGCTCAATTTTTACGCTGTTCAGGCCGTAGCACCGGCATACCGCCGCCTCCGCCTGGGCAATGAGGTTGCCCCCAGCTCCCTGGGCCCCCTCCACCAGGATCTTGGCACTCCGGCTTTTTTTATCAATGGCAGCGGACACGATGAGCCAGCCCTCCACCCCGTTGGAAAGCTCCAACCACTGGCGCAGGGCTGCAAACATCTCTAAAAATGGGATCTTTCGGGACATTGCGCCTCTCCTTTTTGTCTATGGGATCACAGGGTATCGATGAGGGCAAAGAGCTCGTCCACCAGCTTGTCCTGAGGGACCTTCTTAATAATCTGGCCCTTCTTGAAGAGCAGGCCCTCACCCACGCCCCCGGCAATGCCGCAGTCGGCGGCTGACGCCTCGCCCGGGCCGTTGACGGCACAACCCATGACAGCCACAGTAATGGGCTTGTCCACGGCCTTCAGGCGCTGCTCCACCTCCCCGGCCAGGGCGATGAGGTCAATGCGGGTGCGGCCGCAGGTGGGACAGGACACCAGTTCAGCACCCTCCCTGCGGATCCCTGCCGCCTTCAGGATATCCCGGGCGGCGTAGACCTCCTCCACCGGGTCTGCAGACAGGGACACCCGCATGGTGTCCCCGATGCCCAGAGCCAGAAGGCCTCCGATGCCTACGGCGGACTTGAGGGTACCCATGCGGACGGTGCCAGCCTCGGTGACTCCAATATGTAAAGGGTAATCGCTTTCCTGTGCCATGATCTGATAGGCTTTTATGGTCATAGGGACGCTGGAGGATTTCAGGGACACACAGATGTCGTCAAAATCGAACTTGTTGAGGAGCTTGATATGGCCGAAGGCGGACTCCACCATGGCCTCGGGACACACGCCCCCGTATTTGGCCAGCAGGGGCTTCTCCAGGGAACCGCCGTTCACCCCGATGCGGATGGGGATATTCTTTTGACGGCAGGCATCGGCCACCGCCTTCACCTTGTCCTCGCCCCCGATGTTCCCCGGATTGATGCGCACTTTATCCGCCCCGGCGGCAATGGCCTCCAGGGCCAGCTTGTAGTCGAAGTGAATGTCCACCACCAGGGGCAGAGGGCACTGCTCCTTGATCTTCCCCACCGCTTTGGCGGCAGCCAGGTCGGGGACCGCAACCCGGACGATGTCGCACCCGGCGGCGGCCAGGGCACGGATCTGGCTCAGGGTGGCCTCCACATCGTCAGTGCGGGTGTTTGTCATGGACTGAATGGTAACGGGGGCGCCGCCGCCGATGGCAGCGCCGCCCACATGGATCTGCTTTGTCACAGGGACTCCCCCTTATTTTCCAAATAGTTTTCCAATGTCGCTGAAGGTGACCATGAGCATCAGGCCCATGAGCATGGCCAGACCGGCCAGGTGGACATAGCCCTCATATTTGGCGTCAATTTTCCGCTTGAACAGGGCATTCAAAATACCGTTGAGCACCAGGAAGAACACCCGTCCTCCGTCCAAAGCAGGCAGGGGCAGCAGATTCATCACCGCCAGATTCACAGCAATGAGCCCGGCAAAGTTAGCCATGTTGATGGCTGCCGCCGCGGCATTGGGCGAGTACTCCGGGTTGCTGCCCACCTCGGTCATCACATCCACGATGCCCACCGGGCCGGACAGGTCCCGCAGCCCCACCGCACCGGAGACCAGGTCCCCCAGGCTGATCCACACCAGGCGCACATTGTCCAAAGCGGCATACCAGCCGAAGAGAAGCTTATTTCCAATGGTGCCGGGAAGCACTTCCGTGCCGATGGTCAGACCCCGAAGGCGTGTGGTATTCCCCGCCTCGTCTGTCTTTTCCTGGAGGGGCATATACACATCATCCAGCTTGATGCGCTCCCCATCCCGCTCAACCACCCAGTCCACCTTGTCCCCCGCCCGGCCCAGGAAGAAGGAGAGGTTACTGTAGCCATACATCCTGTGACCGTCCACAGAGATGACCTTATCCCCTGCCTGAAGGCCGCAGTCCTCCAGGCCGTAGCCCTCCATCAGCCCACCGATCACAGGCATGGCAAAGGCGGAAAACTGAGCATAGATCACCAGGAAAATCAAAACGCCGGTAAGAAAGTTCATGGCCGCTCCGGCACACAGGATGATGAATTTCTTCCATCCGGCCGCTTTTCCAAAGGAACGGGGATCGGCAGAATCGTCATCCTCCCCCTCCATGGCACAGTAGCCGCCGATGGGGAAGGCCCGAAAGCTATAAAGTGTTTCGCCTTTCCCCCATTTGAAAAGAGCCGGTCCCATCCCTATAGCAAACTCATTTACCTTCACCCCGAACAGCTTGGCGGTGAGAAAATGCCCCAATTCGTGGGTGGCAATGAGTACGCCGAAAATCAGAATGGCAAGGATCACAAACAGCATGGTTGACCTCCAAAAAAGGGTTCACTGGGAAAAACCGTCACCGGACGGCCTCCCGGGCGGCGGCATCCGCCGCCAGAATATCGTTGAGGGTGGGGTCCTGGACCACAGGCACCTGCTCCATGGCCCGGGCCACCTTTTCAGCGATGTCCAAAAAGCCGATTTTTCCCGCCAGGAAGAGCGCCACAGCGGCCTCGTTTGCTCCGTTCAGGATGGCCCCGGCGGTGCCGCCGGTCTTGGCCGCCTCCAGGGCCAGGTCCAGACACCGGAAGGTGTCCAGGTCCGGCGTGCCAAAGGTAAGCGTGCCGCAGTTCCACAGGTCCAGCGGGGTGGTGGCGCCGCTGGCCACCCGCTTGGGATATGTGAGGGCATATTGGATGGGCAGACGCATATCCGGCACCCCCAGCTGGGCGATCATGGCATTATCACAGTATTCCACCAGGGAGTGGATAATACTCTCCCGGTGGATCACGACGGAAATTTTCTCCACCGGCATGTGATAGAGGTGCATGGCCTCCATCACTTCCAGACCCTTGTTCATCAAGGTGGCCGAGTCCACCGTGATCTTGGCCCCCATAGACCAGTTGGGATGCTGCAAGGCTTCTTCCCTTGTCATTCCTTGCAGCTCAGCGGTTTTCTTCCCGTAGAAGGGTCCGCCGGAGCAGGTGAGGATCAGACGCTTCACCTCTCCCCTGTCCCGGTTGCCCTCCAGGGACTGAAAGAGGGCGGAGTGCTCGGAATCCACGGGCAGGATCCTGGCGCCATAGTCCTTGGCCTCCTCCAGCACCAGCGGCCCGGCGCACACCAGGGTCTCTTTGTTGGCAAGACCGATGCGCTTGCCATCCCGGATGGCGGCCAGAGTGGGCCGCAGGCCCACCATCCCCACCAGGGCGGCGATGGCAGTGTCGGCGCTGGGGACAGCGGCGGCCTCCATGAGGCCGCCCATCCCGGACAGCACCCGTACACTGGTGTCTGCCAGGCGCACCTTCAAATCAGCGGCAGCCCTTTCGTCGGCCAGGACGGCCAGTTCGGGCCGGAACTGC
>CALWOR010000013.1 GCA_944383205.1 uncultured Oscillospiraceae bacterium
ATTGACGAGTACCAGGACACCAACAATCTTCAGTACCTGCTGGCCTCCACCCTGGCGGGGGGATATGAAAACCTCTGTGTGGTGGGTGATGACGACCAGTCCATCTACCGCTTCCGCGGGGCCACCATTGAAAATATCCTCTCCTTCGAGCAGCAGTACCCAGGGGCCCGGGTCATCCGCCTGGAGGAGAACTACCGCTCCACCGGCCACATCCTGGACGCCGCCAACGCCGTCATCCGGAACAATCAGGGCCGGAAAGGCAAGGAGCTGTGGACCAAGGCCGGGGCGGGGGAGAAGCTCCAGCTCTACTCCGCCATGAACGAGAGCGACGAGGGCCAGTATGTGGCCGCCCGGATTTTGGAGAGCTTCTCCAGGGGGAGGGCCTGGAAGGACCACGCCGTCCTCTACCGGATGAACGCCCAGTCCAACCAGCTGGAGCAGGCCTTCAAGCGAAACGGCGTGCCCTACCGGATCATCGGGGGCACCCGGTTCTTTGACCGTTCGGAAGTGAAGGACATGATCGCCTATCTGGCCGTCCTCAATAACCCCGAGGACGACCTGCGCCTTACCCGCATCATCAACAATCCCCCCCGGGGCATCGGCCCCACCACCGTGGAGCGGGCCCAGGCCATCGCCCGGCGGGAGGGGGCCTCCCTCTACGCCGTCATCGACAACGCCGGGACCTACCCGGAGCTGGAGCGCTCGGCCAAGAAGCTGGGGGAGTTTACCGCCCTCATCCGGGGCCTTCATGAGCTGTTGGCGGAAAACGAGCTCTCCCTCACCGATTTCTACGAGGAGCTGCTCATCCGCACGGGCTACGCCGTTATGCTGGAGAGCAAGAACACGGTGGAGGACCGCACCAGGCTGGAAAATGTCCGGGAGCTGCTCACCTCCATCAGCGGCTACCTGGAAAACCGGGCGGACCAGGAGGAGAGCCTCTCCGACGCACTCCACGGCTTCCTGGACGAGATCGCCCTTTATACCGACCTGGACAGCCACGACCCCAGCCAGGACTGCGTGGTGATGATGACCATGCACGCGGCCAAGGGCCTGGAGTTCCCGGTGGTCTTTGTGGTTGGCATGGAGGAGGGGATCTTCCCCGGCATCCGGGCCATTGGCGAGACGGAGGAGATGGAGGAGGAGCGGCGGCTCTGTTATGTGGCCATGACCCGGGCCAAGGAGGAGCTCTATCTCACCTGCGCCAGCCAGCGGATGCTCTTTGGCCGCACCAGCTCCAACCGCCCCTCCCGCTTTACCCAGGAGATCCCCCCGGAGCACCTGGAGCGCACAGGGCGGTCCTATCTCAGCCGGGAGGAGGACGAGAGCTGGGGCGGCGTGCCCAGCCGTGCCTCGGGGTACTCGGGCTACGGGGACTACGCCCGCCGGGACTACGGCGCCGGGACGGAGGGCCGCCCCGTTTCCTACGGGGGCTTTGACCGCCGCCCCGCCTATGGGGCGGGCCGGGCCGCCCAGCCCCCCCGGACCTCCGCCCCTACCAAGTCCTATGGCGGGGGCGTGGGCAGGAGCGCCGAGCCCGCACTTTCCCTCGTGAAGGGGGACCAGGTGCGCCACAAGGCCTTCGGCACCGGGATGGTGCTCTCCGTCCAGGCCGCCGGTGGGGACAAGCTGGTGGAGATCGCCTTTGACAATGTGGGCACCAAGCGGCTGATGCTGAAATTTGCCGCCGCCCAGATGGAAAAGCTCTGACCCCGGGACCCCGTGCCGTTTGACAGGGGCGGGGACGGGCCGTATAATGGGATACAAAGGAATAGAACCTCGGCCACGGAAGGAAGTCAGGTGGGAATCCTGCGCAGGGACGCTGCTGTATTTGCGGAGCGAGGGGCTGTGAGCCACTGGGGGAGGACCCCGGGAAGGCGGCCCGGAGCACAGAGGCATAAGTCAGAACATTTCCCGCCGAGGGGAGAGAACACACAGGCAACGGTCCTTTTGCCGGGGTGAAGGAAGGGACGGCGAGCATCTCGCCGTCCGGCCATGCTGCCCGCAGAAGGTCTGTCTGCGGGCGGCTTTTTTATGGGGAGGGGGACAGGATGGCCTTTGAACACTATATCACCGCGGGGGGCAGGCGGCTGCGCCGGGGCTATACCACCGGCACCTGCGCCGCCCTGGCGGCGGCGGGGGCCGCCCGGCTCCTGCTCGTGGGGGCGGCCCCGGAGACACTTTCCCTCATGACCCCCGGAGGCCTGCCTGTGGAGGCGGCGCCCCGGGGGTGCCGGATGGAGGGGGATGGGGCCCTGTGCTTCATGGAAAAGGACGCCGGGGACGACATTGACGCCACGGCGGGGCTGCTCATCGGGGCGAGGGTGGAGCGGACAGACAGGCCCGGGATCACCATTGAGGGGGGACCGGGCGTGGGCCGGGTGACCAAGCCCGGCCTGGACCAGGAAGTGGGACAGGCCGCCATCAACCATGTCCCCCGGGAGATGATCCGCCGGGAGGTGGAGATGGTCTGTGCCGCCCTGGGCTATGGGGGCGGGCTGAAGGTGACCATCCTGGTCCCCGGGGGAGAGGAGGTCGCAAAGAAGACCTTCAACCCACAGCTGGGCATCCAGGGGGGCATCTCCATTCTGGGCACCAGCGGCATCGTGGAGCCCATGAGCCTCCAGGCCCTGGCGGACACCATCCGCCTGGAGCTGGGCCAGGCCGCCGCCCTGGGACACCGCCGGGTCATCCTCACCCCGGGCAGCTACGGCCTGGACTTTCTCCGCGCCCAGGGGCTGGACAGGTGGGACATCCCCATCGTCAAGTGTTCCAATTTTATCGGAGAAGCTCTGGATACCGCTGTGGAGCATGGCTTTGAGGAGGTGCTGCTGGTGGGCCACGCCGGCAAGCTGGTAAAGCTGGCCGGGGGGATCATGAACACCCACAGCCGCTGGGCCGACTGCCGCACCGAGCTCTTCTGCGCCCACGCCGCCCTGGCCGGGGCCGGGCGGGAGCTGTGCCGGGCCCTGATGGAGGCCCCCTCCGCCGACGGGTGTATCGCCCTGCTGGACGGGGCGGGACTGTGGGAGCCGGTGATGGAGAGCCTGCTGAGCGCCATCCAGGTCCACCTGGACCGGAGAGCCGCCGGGGCCTTCCGGACGGGGGCGGTTTTGTTTTCCAACCAATACGGCCTTTTGGGCCTGACCCGGGGAGGAGAGGAGTTATTCAACGAATGGAAGAGATGAAAAAAGGCACCTTTTACTGCGTGGGGGTGGGCCCCGGGGACCCGGAGCTCATGACCCTGAAGGGGGTGCGCACCCTGGAGAGCTGCCCCGTCATCGCCGCCCCCTGTACCAGGGGCGGGGAGATGCTGGCCCTGGACATCGCCCGGGGCGGGGCAAAGCTGGAGGGGAAGGTCATCCTCCCCCTCTCCTTCTCCATGACCCGGGATGAGGAGCGCCGCCGGGAGGAGTATGAGACGGGGGCCCGGGCCATTGCCGAGCACCTGGAGGCGGGCAGGAATGTGGCCATGGTGAACCTGGGAGATGTGTCCATCTACGCCACCTGCGGGAGAATGATGGAGCTGGTGAGGGAAAAGGGCTTTCCTGTGGTGATGGTCCCCGGGGTGCCCAGCTTCTGCGCCGTGGCCGCCCGGCTGGGGGAGAGCCTCACCGCGGACAACGCCCCCCTGCACATTTTCCCCGCCGGAGACACGGCGCTGAAGGAGGCCCTGGGGCTTTACGGCACCAAGGTGCTCATGAAGTCCGGGCGGCAGCTGCCCGGGGTCATTGACGCCCTGGAGGGGGCGGGGGCCCTGGACCGGGCCGCCCTGGTGGAGAACTGCGGCCTGCCCGGGGAGCGGGTGGTCAAGCCCCTGGGCCGGGAGACTGAGAGCGGATATTTTTCCACCATTGTGGTAAAGGAGTGAGAAGATGGTACACTTTGTGGGAGCGGGGCCGGGGGCCCCGGACCTCATCACCCGGCGGGGGGCCGCCCTGCTGGAGGGGGCGGATGTGGTGATCTACGCCGGAAGCCTGGTCAACCCCGCCCTTTTGGGCCTGTGCCGGGAGGGCTGCCGGATCTATGACAGCGCCCGCATGACCCTGGAGGAGGTGCTGGAGGTGATGGCCGCCTCCTGGGAGAAGGGGGAGGATGTGGTCCGCCTCCACACCGGGGACCCCTGCCTCTACGGGGCCGTCCGGGAACAGATGGACGCCCTGAGGGAGCGGGGCATCCCCTTTGACCTCACTGCCGGGGTGTCCAGCTTCTGCGCCGCCGCCGGGGCGGTGGAGGGGGAGTACACCCTGCCCGGGGTGAGCCAGAGCGTCATCATCACCCGCATGGCCGGGCGCACCCCGGTTCCGGAGCGGGAGTCCATCCCCGCCCTGGCCGCCCACGGGGCCACCATGGTGATCTTCCTCTCCGCCGGGATGCTGGAAGAGCTTCAGGCGCAGCTCCTTCAGGGGGCCTACACCCCCCAGACCCCCGCCGCCCTGGTCTATAAGGCCAGCTGGCCGGAGGAGAAGGTGCTCCGCTGCCCCCTGGGGGAGCTGGCCGAGACGGGGAAAAAACATGGCATCCGCAAAACCGCCCTGGTGCTGGTGGGGGATTTTCTGGCCGGGGACTACCGGCGCAGCAAGCTCTATGACCCGGCCTTCACCACCGGATACCGGGAGGGGAGGCAATGAGACTGCTGGCCTTTACCCGGCGGGGCTACGACCTGGCCCGGACGCTGGGGGAGAAGCTGGGGGGGAAGGCTGACCGCTGCGGCAGCGGCTGCTCTCTGGAGGGCTGGACGGCGGAGGGCTTTCTGGCCGGTGAGGAGCTGATTTTTGTGGGGGCCGTGGGCATCGCCGTCCGGGCCGTGGCCCCCTTTGTGAAGAGCAAGACCGCCGACCCGGCGGTGGTGGTGGTGGACGAGGGGGGCAGCTACGCCATCCCCATCCTCAGCGGCCACCTGGGGGGCGCCAACGACCTGGCCAGAAGGATCGCCCGGGTCTGCGGGGCCCAGGCGGTCATTACCACCGCCACCGATGTGCGGGGCTGCTTCCCCGTGGACCAGTGGGCCGGACGGCAGGGGCTGAAGGTGGAAAACCCCAAAGCCATCAAGCTTGTCTCCGCCAGAGCGCTGGAGGGGGAACATGTGCGCATCAAAAGCGACTTTCCCATCTCCGGGACCCCGCCCCAGGGGGTGGAGCTTGTGGAAAACGGCCCCTGGGATGTGTGGGTGACCCTCCGGGGAGGGGCGTGCCCCGGGCTGAAGCTGGTGCCCCCCGCCCTGGCGCTGGGGGTGGGCTGCAGGCGGGGGACCCGGGCCGGGACCCTGGAGCGGGCCTTTGAACAGCTGCTGGAGGGAGAGAAGCTCAGCCCCCTGGGAGTAAAAAAGGTGTGCTCCATCCACCTGAAAAGGGAGGAGCCGGGGCTGCTGGCCTTTTGTCAGGCCCACGGCCTCAATTTGGAGACCTTTTCCCCTGAGGCGCTGGCGGCAGTGCCCGGGGACTTCCCCGCCTCCGACTTTGTACGGCAGGTGACGGGGGTGGACAATGTGTGCCAGCGCTCGGCGGCGCTGGGCAGCGGCGGCGAGCCGCTGGGAAAAAAATATCAGGGGGAGGGGGTCACCATGGCTTTGGCCCTGGGGCCCTTCCCCCTGGACTGGAGGATCTATGAAGCGGATCTATGTGGTGGGCCTGGGGCCGGGGGATGAGAAGTTCCTCTCCGGCCAGGCCCGGGCCGCCCTGGAGCAGGCCCAGGTGCTGTGCGGCTATACGGTGTATGTGGACCTGGTCCGGGGCCTGTTCCCCGACAAGGAGGTGTACGCCACCCCCATGCGCCGGGAGACAGACCGGTGCCGGTGGGCCCTGGAGACTGCCGCGGAAGGGAAGACCGTGGCCCTGGTGTGCAGCGGGGACGGGGGGGTGTACGGCATGGCCGGGCTGGTCCTCCAGCTTGGGGAGGAGTATCCCCAGGTGGAGATTTTGGTGGTGCCCGGCATCACCGCCGCCCTGTCCGGGGCGGCAGTGCTGGGGGCCCCCCTGGGCCACGACTTCTGCGTCGTCTCCCTGTCCGACCTGCTCACCCCCTGGGATGTGATCGAAAAGCGGCTGGAGTGCGCCGCCCTGGGGGACTTCGCCCTGTGCCTCTACAACCCCGCCTCCCAAAAGCGCCGGGACCACCTGCGCCGGGCCTGTGACATCCTTTTGGAGCACAAGGCCCCGGACACCCTGTGCGGCTGGGTGCGGAACATCGGCCGGGAGGGCCAGGAGCACAGGCTCATGACCCTCCGGGAGCTCCGGGAGGAGCAGGTGGATATGTTCACCACCGTCTTTGTGGGCAGCAGCGCCACCCGCCTTTGCGGGGGGCGGCTGGTGACCCCCCGGGGCTATGAGGGGAAGCTATGAAGGTGCTGATTCTGGGCGGCACCACCGAGGGGCGTATTCTGGCCCGGGGGCTCAGTGAGCTGGGCCACCGGGTCACCGTCAGCGTGGCCACCCCCCTGGGGGCTGAGGAGCTGGAGGGCATGGAGGGCCTGGAGCTGTGGATGGGCCGGAAGGACGAGGAGGCGCTGGAACAGGCCGTGGGGGCCTTTGACCGGTGCGTGGACGCCACCCACCCCTACGCCCTTCTGGCCAGTGCCAACATCCGCTGCGCCTGCGGGAAGGCGGGGGTGCCCCTGCTGCGCCTGCTCCGGCCCGAGAGCCGGGCGGAGGGGGTCCTGTGGGCGGACAGCTGCCCCGAGGCGGCGCGGCTTCTGGCGGGACGGGAGGGGAATATCCTCCTGACCACCGGGGCCAAGGAGCTGGGGGCCTTTGGGGCCCTGCCCAAGGAGCGGCTCTTCGTCCGGGTGCTCCCCTGCCGGGAGAGCCTGGAGGCCTGCGAGGCCCTGGGCATCCCCCACCGGAACATCCTGGCCCTTCAGGGGCCCTTTACCCAAAAGATGAACGAGGCCATGCTGGAGCAGTACCGCATCTCCTGGCTGGTGACCAAGGACGGAGGGGAGGCCGGGGGCTTTCCCCAGAAGCTGGCCGCCGCCCGGGCGCTGGGGGTGAAGGTGGTGCTGGTGCGCCGCCCCCGGGAGCGGGGCATGACCATGGAAGAAGTGCTGAAGGAGGCGGCGGTATGGGAAAGATGACGGTTACCATCCTGTCCATGGGCTGTGGGGAGGACTCCCTCACCCAACAGGGCCGTGCCGCCCTGGAGGGGGCGGATCTTCTGGTGGGGTCCCGGCGGCTGCTGGAGCAGGCTCCCCTCCCCCCGGACCTCCCACGGGCCGAGGCGGTGGGGGCGGAGGACATTTTGTCCCTGCTGCTGGCCTCCGGGGCCAAGTCCCCCTGCGTGCTGCTCAGCGGAGACGCGGGCTTTTACTCCGGGGCGGCGAGGCTGCTGCCCCTGCTGGAGGGGGAGGGCATCCCCTGCGAAGTGATCCCCGGGGTGTCCAGCCTTCAGGCCCTGGCCGCAAGGCTGCATACAAGCTGGCAGGGGTGGAACCTTTACACCGCCCACGGCCGGACCTGCGACCCGGTGGCGGCGGTATGCGGGGGAAAGCCCGCCTTCTTCCTCACCGGCGGAGATCTGGGACCGGCGGAGCTGTGCGCTTTACTGGCCCAGGCGGGGCTGGGGGAGCTTCCGGCGGCGGTGGGGGAAAACCTTGGCTGTGAAGGGGAAAAACTTCACACCGGGACCGCCGCCCGGATGGCGGAAATGACCTTCGCCCCCCTGAGCGTCCTGCTGGTCGGCCCCGCCCCCCGGTATCCCCGGCGGACCCCGGGCATCCCCGACGGGGAATTTTTCCGGGGGAAGGTGCCCATGACCAAGTCGGAGGTCCGCTCCGCCGCCCTGGGCAAGCTGGCCGTGGGGCCGGAGGATGTGTGCTGGGACATCGGGGCGGGGACGGGGAGCGTCAGCGTGGAGCTGGCCCTCCAGTGCGGACAGGTCTGGGCGGTGGAGCGGGAGGCGGAGGGCTGGGAGCTCATCGCCGCCAACCGGGAAAAATTCGGGGCCTGGAACCTGCGCCTTGTCCGGGGGGAGGCCCCGGACTGCCTGGGGGAGCTGCCCGCCCCGGACAAGGTGTTCATCGGGGGCAGCGGGGGAAATCTCAGGGAGATTCTGGAGGCAGTGAAGGCCGCCAACCCCAAGGCCGGAGTGTGCATTTCCGCCATCGCCCTGGAGACCCTCCACACCGCCCTGTCCGCCCTGGAAGAGCTGGGGTATGAGACAGAGGTGGTCCAGATCGCCGTGAGCCGGGCCAAGAGGGCGGGGGAGCTTCACCTGCTCCTGGCCCAGAACCCGGTGTTTCTCATTACGGGGGTGGGGCAATGAGAGGGCTTCTCATCTCCGCCATGGCCAGCGGCCAGGGGAAGACCACCCTCACCTGCGGCCTGATGGCCGCCTTTCAGCGGCGGGGGCTCCGGACAGCGGGGTTCAAGTGCGGCCCGGACTACATCGACCCCATGTTCCACCGGCAGGTGCTGGGGGTGCCCAGCCGGAACCTGGACCTGTTCCTCCAGGGGGAGGCGGGGGTGCGGCAAAGCTTCCGCCGCGCCGCCCCCGGGGCCGACCTGGCCCTGGCGGAGGGGGCCATGGGCTTCTATGACGGCCTGGGGGGGACGGACCAGGCCAGCGCCTGGGCCGTGGCCCGGTGCCTGGACCTGCCCGTGGTGCTGGCCGTCCGCCCCAGGGGGGCCAGCCTCACCCTGGCCGCCCAGGTGAAGGGGCTGCTGGAGTTTCGAAGGGAGCACCACATTGCCGCCCTGATCCTCACCTGCTGCAAGCCAGCTCTCCATGCCCATCTGGCCCCCATCCTGGAGAGGGAGACCGGCCTGCCCCTGCTGGGCCATCTGCCCCCTATGGAGGAGGCGGAGCTCCCCAGCCGCCACCTGGGCCTCTATACCGCCGGGGAGATCGCGGATCTGAAGGAGCGCTTTGCCGCTGTGGGGGCACAGCTGGAGCGGACCGTGGACCTGGACCGGCTTTTGGCGCTGGCCGGGGGAGAGACGGCGGGGGAAGAGTGCCCGCTCCCCCCCACGCCCGTCTGTACCATCGCCGTGGCCCGGGACGAGGCCTTCTGCTTTTACTACCCGGACAATTTGGAGGCCCTGGAGCGGGCGGGGGCAAGGCTGGCCTTTTTCAGCCCCCTCCGGGACGAGAGCCCCCCCGAGGGGGTCCACGGCCTCTATCTGGGGGGCGGCTATCCGGAGCTCTACGCCCAAGGGCTGGCCCAAAACGCCGGGATGCGGGAGAAGATCCGTACCCTGGTGAGGGCCGGCCTGCCCACCGTGGCCGAGTGCGGGGGCTTTCTCTACCTCCAGAAAAGCCTGGAGGACGAACAGGGACAGGCCTTTCCCATGGCGGGGGCCCTGGAGGGGGCGGGGTACCAAACCGGGCGCCTTCAGCGCTTCGGCTACGGGGAGCTCACCGCCAAAAATGACAGCCTGCTGTTCCGGGCGGGGGAGCATATCCCCTTCCACGAGTTTCACTACTGGGACTGCACCCAAAACGGCGGAGATCTTCTGGCCCAAAAACCCATGGGCGGGAAAAAATGGCCCTGCGGGGCGGCGGGGGAGAGCCTGTACGCCGCCTTTCCCCACCTGCACTTCGGCGGCGTAACTCCCCTGGCGGAGCGCTTTGTCCGAAAAGCGGAGGAGTGGAAACAAGCACATGGATGAACTGAACAAATTACTGAAGGCCATCGCCCCTCCTGACCGGAAGGCCGGGCAGGCTGCCAAAGAGCAGTGGGACTCCCTGGCCAAGCCCCTGGGGAGCCTGGGGCTGCTGGAGGAGGCGGTGGTGAAGATGGCCGCCCTCACCGGAAAGATGGAAATTTCCCTGGAACGGCGGACCCTGGCGGTCTTCTGCGCCGACAACGGGGTGGTGGCCCAGGGGGTCACCCAGACGGACAGCTCGGTGACGGCGGCGGTGGCCCGGTCCCTGGCCCGGGGCACCAGCACCGTGTGTCCCATGGCCCGGGCCGCCCGGTGCCGGGTGGTCCCGGTGGATGTGGGGATGGTGGACTTCCCCGGCTTTCCCGGGGTGCTGGACCGGCGGGTGAAAAACGGCACCGGGGACATCACCCGGGGCCCGGCCATGAGCCGGGAGGAGTGCGTCCGGGCCATCCTGGCCGGGGCGGAGCTGGCCCGGGAGCTGAAGGGGCAGGGGGCGGACATCCTGGCGGGGGGCGAGATGGGCATCGGCAACACCACCACCTCCAGCGCCGTGGCCGCCGTCCTGCTTGGACTGGAGCCGGAACAGGTGACCGGCCGGGGGGCGGGACTGTCCACCCAGGGGCTGAGACGAAAGGTGGCCGCCGTTGAGCGGGCCATCGCCGTCAACGCCCCCGACCCCCGGGAAGCGGTGGATGTGCTCGCCAAGGTGGGGGGTCTGGACCTGGCCGCCCTGTGCGGCTTCTACCTGGGCTGTGCCCGGGAGCGCATCCCCGTGGTGCTGGACGGGTTCATCAGCGCCGCGGCCGCCCTGTGCGCGGTGGGGCTGTGCCCCAACGCCGCCGGGGCCCTGCTGGCCAGCCATGTGTCCGCCGAGCCCGCCGGGGGGCGGATGCTGGAGGCCCTGGGCCTTGCGCCCCTCATCACCGCCCAAATGCGCCTGGGGGAGGGGAGCGGCGCCGTGGCCGCCCTGCCGTTGCTGGACATGGCCCTGGCCGTGTACGGGGGCGGACAGACCTTTGGGGAGCTGGGCATTGAGGCCTACGCCCCCCAGAACTGAGGGAAATTATGTTAACTTTGATCATCGGCGGAGCCGCCAGCGGAAAAAGTGAATTTGCCGAACAGCTGGCCCAACGCCTGCCCGGGCGGCGGGTGTATGCGGCCACCATGGAGCCCTGTGGGCAGGAGAGCCTGGACCGCATCCAAAAGCACCGCTGCCAGCGGGAGGGAAAGGGCTTCCTCACCCTGGAGCGGTACCGGGACCTGGGGGGGCTGGAGGTGCCCGCCGGGGCCAATGTGCTGTTGGAGTGTGTGGGGAATTTGCTGGCCAACGAGCTCTATTCCCCCCAGGGCGGCGGAAGGGCCGCCGTGTTGGGGGGAGTGGAGCGCCTTTATGAGCGCTGCGCCCACCTGACCATCGTCAC
The DNA here is from genome assembly GCA_944383205.1 of uncultured Oscillospiraceae bacterium. Classification (GTDB taxonomy): domain Bacteria; phylum Bacillota; class Clostridia; order Oscillospirales; family Oscillospiraceae; genus Lawsonibacter. The sequence goes on from CALWOR010000013.1 coordinate 11,021, forward strand.
CAACGAGGTCTTTTCCGGTGGGACTGACTATGAGGGGGACACCCTTCGCTACCTCCGGGAGCTGGGAGGGGTGAACCGGAGCCTGGCCGCCCGGGCGGAGCTGGTGGTGGAAGTGGTGTGCGGACAGGCCAATGTGCTGAAGGGGAGGCTGCCGTGAAGATCGTTGAGACCATTGTGGTGTCTTTTTCCATGTTTTCCGCCCTGCCCATGCCTAGGGTGGACTGGGACCGGGACAATATGCGCTACAGCCTGTGCGCCTTTCCCCTCATCGGGGGGGTCATCGGCCTTCTGTGCTGGGCCTGGGCCCTGGTGTGCGGGAGGATGGAGCTTCCGGCGCTTTTGCGGGGGGCGGGGCTGTGCCTCATCCCCGTACTGGTCACCGGGGGCATCCATCTGGACGGCTACGCCGACACCTGGGACGCCCTGGGCAGCCACGCCTCCCCGGAGCGGAAGCGGGAAATTTTAAAGGACCCCCGGATGGGGGCCTTCGGAGGCATCCGCCTGTGCGTCTATTTCGCGGCCTCCTTTGCCCTGTGGGCCTGTCTGAAGGAGTACCGGGCCGTGGCCGTGGGACTCATGTTCTGCCTGTCCCGGAGCCTGTCCGGGCTGGCGGTGGCCTCCTTCCCCCTGGCCGGGAACACCGGCCTTGCCCACACCTTTGCCGCCGGGGCGGACAAAAAGCGGGTCAAACTGGCGCTGGTGGGGCTGTCCCTTCTGCTCATGGCTCTGCTGTGCCTGGGCTGGGGGCTGATGGGGGCAATCATGTCCCTGGCCGCCCTGGTGACCTTCCTGCGGTACCGGCGGATGTCGGAGCGGGAGTTCGGCGGGCTGTCCGGAGATCTGGCGGGATGGTTTCTGCAGACGGCGGAGCTGTGGATGCTGGGGGCCATGGTATTTTGTCAGTATGGGGAGGAATTGCTGTGATCTTTGTCACCGGACCCATGTTTTCCGGAAAATATGAGTATCTCCAAAAAACCCTGGGCCTGAGGGAGGAGGAGCTTGCCCCCCGGTGCGCCCGGAATGTGGAGGCGCTGGCGGCGGGGGAGGAGGACCTGGAGGAGCTGGCCGGACACCTCGCCCAATATGACTTCGTCACCGCCAGCGAGGTGGGCTGCGGAGTGGTGCCCACAGACCCGGAGCAGCGGGAGAGCCGGGAGCGGGCGGGGCGGCTGAGCTGCCTGCTGGCCGGGCGGGCGGATGTGGTCATCCGGGTGTGCTGCGGCCTTCCCCAGGTGCTGAAGGGGGACTGGAAGTGCTAGTGTACCTCATCCGCCACGGAAAGACCCGGTATAACCTGGAGGGCCGCTACCAGGGCAGCAGCGACATCCCCCTGTGTGAGGAGGGGAGAAGGGCCCTGGGCCGGGCGGAGCTCGCCCCCCGGCGGGTCTACTGCTCCCCCATGAGGCGGGCGGCGGAGACGGCCCGGCTCCTTTTTCCCCGGTCGGAGCTGATTTTTGTCCCCGGCCTTCGGGAGATGGACTTCGGCGCCTTCGAGGGGAAGAGCTTCCGGGAGCTGGAGGACGACCCCGCCTACCGCTCCTGGGTGGAGGGAAACTGCGCTGCCCCCTGCCCCGGCGGGGAGGGCCGGGAGGACTTTTCCCGCCGGGTGCGGGCCGCCTTTGAGGCGCTCATGGAGCGGGAAAAAGAGCAGCTTATGATCGTGGCCCACGGGGGCACCCAGATGGCCCTTTTGGAGCAGTACGGCCGCCCACGCCGGGACTACTTTTCCTGGCAGAGCCCCAACGGGGGCGGATTTCTTCTGGAGGCGGAGGACTGGAAAAAATGCCGGACGCTGAGGCTGGTCCGGGAGATCAAGACATTTGGGACGGATTGAGACATGGAGATACTTCCGGCCGCCCTGTGCGGCTTTTTGCTGGATCTGCTGCTGGGTGACCCGGCCTGGATGCCCCACCCGGTGGTGCTCATGGGCCGGTGCGTCACCGCCCTGGAGAAGGCCCTTCGGGGCGTCTTCCCCAAAACCCCCGCCGGGGAGCGGTGGGCGGGGCGGGTGCTGGCGGCGGTGCTGCCCCTGGGGACCCTGGGGGTGAGCCTGCTGGCCCTGGGGCTGTGCGGGATGGTCCACCCGGCCCTGGAGTTTGCCCTGTCCGTCCTCTGGAGCTGGCAGGTGCTGGCGGCCAGGGGGCTGGCGTCTGAAAGTAAACATGTGTATCAGGCCCTCACCCGGGGCACCTTGGAGGAGGCCCGCAAGGCCGTGGGCCGCATTGTGGGCCGGGACACCGGCTCCCTCACCGAAGCGGGGGTGGCCCGGGCGGCGGTGGAGACGGTGGCGGAGAACTTCTCCGACGGAGTGGTGGCCCCCATGGCCTATCTGCTCCTGGGGGGCGCCCCCCTGGCCCTGTGCTACAAGGCGGTGAACACCATGGACAGCATGGTGGGCTATAAAAATGAGCGCTACCTCCACTTTGGCCGGGGGGCGGCAAAGCTGGACGACGCCGCCAACTACCTGCCCGCCCGCCTGGCCGCCCTTCTGCTGGTGGGGACGGCCTTCCTGCTGGGAGAGGACGGGAAAACCGCCTTCCGCATCTGGCGGCGGGACCGGCGCAACCACGCCAGCCCCAACTCCGCCCAGACCGAGGCGGCCATGGCCGGGGCCCTGGGGGTGCGCCTGGCCGGTCCGGCCAGCTACTTCGGCAAGCGGGTGGACAAGCCCTGGATCGGCGGCGGCCTGGGGGAGGTACAGCCCCGGGACATTTTGCGTGCCGACCGCCTGATGCTCTTTGGCAGCGCCCTGTGCCTTGTGCTGCTGGCCGGGGCGAGGATTTTGATTCTGTCAACCATAGGAGGAAACCTGGCATGGAGGTAAGACATGGGGGAGACTGGGCGGGCTTTCAGGCCCGGTACGGCCGGGCGCCCCTGGATTTTTCCGCCAACATAAGCCCCCTGGGCCTGCCGGAGGGGGTGCGCCGGGCGGCCGCCGCCGCCCTGGAGGAGGCGGACCGGTATCCAGATCCCCGCTGCCGGGTTTTAAGGGCGAAGCTGGGGGAGCGCCACCGTCTGAGCCCGGAGCACATCCTCTGCGGGAATGGGGCGGCGGACCTCATCTTCCGCCTGGCCCTGGCCAAACGGCCCCGGCGGGCCCTGGTCACCGCCCCCACCTTCGGGGAGTATGAGCGGGCTCTGGAGACGGTGGGCGCGGCGGTGGAGGGCTTTGCCCTCTCTCCAGCGGAGGACTTCCGGGTGACGGAAAGCCTGCTGGAGGACATCAGGCCGGGGCTGGACCTGCTCATATTATGTGAACCAAATAACCCCACCGGACAGGTGACCGACCGCGCTCTGCTGCTGGAAATTCTGGAGCGGTGCGCCCGGACCGGGACCCTTCTGGCGGTGGACGAGTGCTTCAACGACTTTCTCCCGGACCCGGAGGGGCACAGCCTTGTGGGAGAAATTCCAGATCACAAAAACCTGCTCATCTTCCGGGCCTTTACCAAGTGCTATGCCATGGCGGGGCTGCGCCTGGGGTACGCCCTGTGCGCCGACGCCGCCCTGCTGGGAGAGATGGCCCGTCAGGGCCAGGCCTGGCCGGTGTCCTGTGTGGCCCAGAGGGCGGGGCTGGCCGCCCTGGAGGAGGGGGACCTGGAAAAGCTCCGCACCCTTCTGGAGAAGGAGCGGCCACGGCTCAGGAGAGGGCTGGAGGAGCTGGGCTGCCGGGTGGTGCCCGGACAGGCCAACTACCTCCTCTTTCAAAGCCCGGTCCCCCGCCTGGAGGAGCTTCTGGGGGAGCGGGGCATCGCCGTCCGCCCCTGCGGGGATTTTGCGGGTCTGGACGGGAGCTGGTACCGGGTGTGTGTGAGAACGGGAGCGGACAACGGGAAGCTGCTCAAAGCCATGAGGGAGGTGATGTAGTTGGCAAAGCGCATCATGGTCCAGGGGACCATGTCCGGGGCGGGAAAGAGCCTCATTGCCGCCGCCCTGTGCCGGATTTTCCGACAGGACGGCCTGAGGGCGGCCCCCTTCAAGAGCCAGAACATGGCCCTCAACAGCTACATTACCCGGGAGGGGCTGGAGATGGGCCGGGCCCAGGTGGTCCAGGCCCAGGCGGCGGGCATCGAGCCCGATGTGCGCATGAACCCCATTTTGCTGAAACCCTCCAGCGACACGGGCAGCCAGCTCATTGTGAGCGGGGAGGTTTTGGGGGAGTACCGGGCCGCCGACTACTTCAAGATGAAAAAGTCCCTCATGCCCCAGGTCCTCGCCGCCTATGAGAGTCTGGCGGCGGAGTACGATGTCATCGTCATCGAGGGGGCGGGGAGCCCGGCGGAAATCAACCTGCGGGAAGACGACATCGTGAACATGGGCCTTGCCCGGCTGGTGGACGCCCCGGTCATCCTGGTGGGGGACATCGACCGGGGGGGCGTCTTTGCCCAGCTCTATGGCACGGCGGCGCTGCTGGAGGAGGAGGAGCGGCGGCGCCTCGCGGGGCTTGTCATCAACAAGTTCCGGGGGGACGAGGCTCTCCTGCGCCCCGGCCTTGCCATGCTGGAGGAGAAGACGGGCATCCCCGTCCTGGGGGTCATCCCCTACGCCCGGGTGGACATTGACGACGAGGACAGCCTCTCCCCCCGCCTGGGCCGCAGCAGCCACCGGAAGGCGGTGGACGCGGCGGTGGTGCGCCTGCCCCACATCTCCAACTTCACCGACTTTGCCCCCCTGGAGCGCCACCCCGCCCTGGGGGTGCGGTATGTGGACCGGCCGGACCAGTTGGCGGGGGCCGACCTCATCATCCTGCCCGGCACCAAGTCCACCATGGAGGACCTTAAGTGGCTTCGCCAGAGCGGCCTGGAGAGGGAGATCAAAAAGCTGGCCGCCGCCGGGACCCCGGTGCTGGGCGTGTGCGGGGGCTATCAGATGCTGGGAGAGACCCTCTCCGACCCGGAGGGCGTGGAGGGGGGCGGCGAGCTGGCGGGCCTGGGCCTGCTGCCCTGCCGCACCGTCTTTGCCGCCCAGAAGACCCGCACCCGGGTGGAGGCGGAGGTACTGGCCCCCGGCCTTGGGGGGGCGCGGCTCAGCTGCTATGAGATCCACATGGGCCTTACCCGCCGGACGGGAGGGGCGCCCTTCGCCCGCTTCCCTGACGGCAGGGAGGAGGGAACGGCGGCGGGGAGGGTGCTCGGCACCTATCTCCACGGCCTGTTTGACACAGGGGAGCTGGTGGAGAGGCTGGCCGCCTGGCTGATGACAGAAAAAGGGCTCTCCCCGGAAAATATCCGTGTGGAGAGCCAGGACAGCTACCGGGAGAGGCAGTACGACCTGCTGGCCCGGGTGGTGCGGGAGCACCTGGATATGGAGGCCCTGTACCGGGCCATGGAGGAGTACGCATGAGAGAACATATGGGTCCGGGGGACATTGAGCGCGCCAGCATGGAGATCATTACCGATGAGCTGGCCCGGCGGGGCATCCTCATCCCCCCGGAGCGGGAGGCGGTGGTGAAGCGGGTCATCCACACCACGGCGGACTTTGACTTTGCCCGGACCCTGCGCTTCAGTGAACAGGCGGTGGAGCTGGGGGTGGATGCCCTGAAAAAGGGGACGGCCATCGTCACCGACACCAACATGGCCCGCTCCGGTGTGAGCGCCCCCAGCCTCAAAAAGCTGGGGAGCGAGGTCCTGTGCTACATGGCCCATGAGGATGTGGCCCGGGAGGCCAAGGCCCGGGGGACCACCCGGGCGGCGGTGTCCATGGAGAAGATGGCCCGGGAGCGGCCCGGGGCCGTTGTGGCGGTGGGCAACGCCCCCACCGCCCTGCTGAAGCTCTCGCAGCTTATCGAGGAGGGGCTGCGCCCCGCCCTGGTCATCGCCGTGCCCGTGGGCTTTGTGAATGTGGTGGAGAGCAAGGAGAAGATCTGGGAGACCTGTCTGGCCCATGAGATCCCCGTCATCGCCGCCATGGGCCGCAAGGGGGGCAGCACCGTGGCCGCCGCCATCTGCAACGCCCTGCTGTATACCGCCGCAGGCCGGGAGGCATAAAAAAGAGGAGAACGGATTTTGTCCGTTCTCCTCTTTGCGCATCTGAAGTCAGCCTTCGACGCCCCAGAGGTCGTCGGGGTAGAGGCCCTGGGCGGTCTTTTCCGCCAGGGCGGAGACCACCATGGGCTTGTCCTCCTTATAGGTGACCCCGTACCACTTGTCCTGGGAGCGGAGGACCTTCACCCGGGCCTTCCCCTCCTCCAGCAGCTGGGTGACCACGCTGGGCAGGAAGTACTCCCCCTTGGCGGGGTTTTCGGCGAGGGCCTTGTCCAAAAAGGCGGGGAAGCGCTGTTCCGCCTCGGTGAGAAAGCTTTTGGTGAAGCCCCACAGGTTCATGGACACCACCGTGTCCCCGGGCAGCTCCACCCAGGTCTGGCCATCGTCCTCGGTGTACCGGGCGTTCTCCCCGTCCTTGGCGATGTGGGTGCGCTCGGTGACTTCAAGGAGATAGCCCTCCGGATCCTCCACGCACACCCCCCGGGCCACATAGCCGTTTTCCGTCACCGTGTTGCCCACCAGATAGCCCACCATGGCGTACTCATAGCAGCCCTCCCGGTCGGGGTGGGAGGACAGGTAGTCGTAGATGGCCTTAAACCCCTGGGGGCCGTAGCAGTCGTCGGCGTTGATGACGGCAAAGGGGCCGTCGATGATCTTCCGGGCGGCCAGAATGGCGTGGGCGGTGCCCCAGGGCTTCACCCGCCCCTGGGGGACGGCGTAGCCCTCGGGCAGGTCGTCGAGGTCCTGATAGGCGTACTTTACATCCATGACCTTTGAGAGGCGCTCCCCGATGGCGGCCTTGAAGGCATCCTCGATCTCGTGCTTGATGACGAAGACCACCGTCTCAAAGCCCGCCCGGCGGGCGTCGTAGATGGAGTAGTCAATGATGAGCTGGCCGTGGCTGCCCACCGGGTCCAGCTGCTTGAGCCCGCCGTACCGGCTGCCCATGCCGGCGGCCATGACCACAAGGACAGGTTTGTTCATACTGCGTTACCTCCTGACGGGCGGCGGAGCGCCCGAATGTGAAGCCCCGCCCCGGGCGGGGTGTTTTCCGATGTCTCTGGCCATATTATAATATATCCCGCCTTGGGGCGCAACGAAAATCCGCACATCGGCCCACTTCATTGACGAAGGGGTGCCGGGCGGGTATAATATGGGGGAAACTAAACTCTTGTATGGAGATCGTGCTATGAGCGAACTGTTTGAAAAATCCATGGCCACCCTGGAGCTGCCCCGGGTGCTGGAGCTGCTCTCCTCCTGCGCCGTCACCGACGAGGGGAAGGAGCGGGCCCTTCAGCTGCGGCCCATGACCGACCCGGACGATGTGCGCCGGGCCCAGGAGGAGACCTCCGCCGCCGTGAAGCTCATCGTCCTCCGGGGGACCCCCGGCTTTGCCGGCATCCGTCCCGTGGCCTCCAGCCTTCAGCGGGCGGACATGGGGGGCAGCCTCAATACCCGGGAGCTTTTAGAGATCGCCGCCGTCCTCCGGGCGGCCCGCACCGCCGGGGAGTACGGGGCGGGGGAGGAGAAGAGCCCCATCTCCCACCTCTTCCAGGCCCTCACCCCCAACAAATTCCTGGAGGAGACCATCACCAACTCCATCGTGGGGGAGGACGAGCTGGCCGACTCCGCCAGCCCCGAGCTTGCCTCCATCCGCCGGCATATGCGGGCCACCGAGGCCAAGGTCCGGGATATCCTGCAAAAGCTCATCTCCTCCAACCAGTCCAAGTACCTCCAGGAGTCCATCATCACCATCCGCTCCGACCGGTATGTGGTGCCGGTGAAGTCGGAGCACAAAAACGCCATTCCCGGCCTGGTCCACGATGTGTCCTCCTCGGGCTCCACCTTCTTCATCGAGCCCATGGGGGTGGTGAAGGCCAACAACGAGCTGCGGGAGCTGCTGGCCAAAGAGAAGAAGGAGATCGAGCGCATCCTGGCCGAGCTGTCCGCCCAGTGCGCCGCCCACAAGGAGGACATTCTGGAGGACTACCAGCTGCTCATCTGGCTGGATGCCATCTTCGCCCGGGCCAAGCTGTCATTGAAGCTGGAGTGCACCGAGCCCAGGCTCTCGGACAAGTACCTGCGCCTCCGGGGGGCCCGGCACCCCCTGCTGGACCGGAAGAAGGCGGTGGCCAACGACCTGGAGCTGGGAGAACACTTTGACACCCTGGTGATCACCGGCCCCAACACCGGCGGCAAGACGGTGACCCTGAAGACCATCGGCCTTATCACCCTCATGGCCCAGTGCGGCCTCCACATCCCTGCCAAGGACGACTCCACCGTCCGGGTCTTTGAACGGGTGTTGGCGGACATCGGGGATGAGCAGTCCATCGCCCAGTCCCTGTCCACCTTCTCCTCCCATATGACCAACATCGTGGGCATCCTGGAGGAGGCGGACGACAATACCCTCATCCTCTTTGACGAGCTGGGGGCGGGCACCGACCCGGTGGAGGGGGCCGCCCTGGCCGCCGCCATCATCGAAAGCGCCCGTGGCCTGGGGGCCCAGGTGGCGGCCACCACCCACTATGCCGAGCTGAAGGTGTACGCCATGACCACACCAGGGGTGGAGAATGCCTCCTGTGAGTTCAATGTGGAGACTCTGGCCCCCACCTATCGCCTGGTCATGGGCATCCCGGGCAAGTCCAACGCCTTTGCCATCTCCCGGCGGCTGGGCCTGCCCGAGTATATCATCGAAAAGGCGGCGGAGCGGCTGGACGCGGAGAATGTGCGCTTTGAAGATGTGCTCACCCGCCTGGACCAGCAGCGCCAGGAGATGGAGAAGGAGCGCTCCGAGGCCCGGCGGCTGAAGCTGGAGATGGAGCAGTCGGCCCAGAAGGCCCGGGAGTACCGGGAGAAGCTGGAGGCCGAGCGGGCCAAGGTGGTGGAGAAGGCCCAGGCCGAGGCCAGGGCCATCATCGAGGAGGCCCGGGCGGCCAGCGACCTGGCCCTCAGCGAGCTCAAGGAGATGAAGAAGCGCCAGGACAAGCTGGACTGGCAGCAGGTGAACGACAGCCGGGCGGAGGCCAGACGGCTCCTCAACGAGGCGGAGGGGAACATCGGCGGCCCGGCCAGAGAGGTGGAGCCCCCGCCCCCCACCCGTCCCGCCGTGGCGGGGGACACGGTGGAGCTGGTGAAGATGGGCACAAAGGCCACCGTATTGTCTGTGAACAAGGACGGCTCCCTCCAGCTCCAGGCGGGCATTTTGAAGATCTCCGCCAAGCAGGAGGAGGTCCGTGTGGTGGAAGGGGAGACCGAGAGCCAGAAGGCCGCCCGAAAGATCGTCGCCCGGGCCCAGCACACCATCCGCACCGCCGCCGTCCCCAGTCAGGTGGACCTGCGGGGGATGATGACCGACGAGGCCATCGCCGTGCTGGAGCGCTTTTTGGACACCGCCATGATGGGCAAGCTGGAGACGGTGACCATCATCCACGGCAAGGGCACCGGGGCGGTGCGAAATGCCGTGCGCACCTATCTCAAGCGCAGCCGCTATATCAAGTCCTTCCGCCCCGGCCGCTACGGCGAAGGCGAGGACGGCGTGACGGTGGCGGAGCTGAAGTGAGGCGTTTTCGGGGAAGGAAATGGACAAAATTTCCTGAAAAATTTCAGAATTCGTAAAAATACAATGAATTTATCCCTTGACTTTGGGCATAATAACGAAAAAATGGTACTTATTTCCGCAAAATTTATTCAAAAGCGCCGTAATATTTGTGGAAATTAACATTGACGAAAGAGGGATAAATCTGGTATGCTAAAAACACATCTTAATGACGAGGGCGGAGGTACGCGATATGTATAGTCAGGAAGCAGTCGTGAACAATCAGGTCGGTCTGCACGCCAGACCCGCTACTTTCTTCATCCAGAAGGCCAACGAGTTCAAGAGCTCCATCTGGGTCGAGAAGGAGGAGCGCAAGGTCAACGCCAAGAGCCTGCTGGGCGTTCTGTCTCTGGGCATCGTAAAGGGAACTCCCATCAAGCTGATCGCCGATGGCCCCGATGAGAAAGAGGCTGTTGAGGCTCTGCAGAAGATGATCTCCTCTGATTTTTCCGAGTAAGTCCAAGCTTATGAGAAGAAGGCGCCGCTACGCGGCGCCTTTTTTGATATGTTCACCCCGTGACTTGCTGCCGGGTGAAAGAGACGGCGGCCCGCCGCCCCTGGGGGGGCGCCTGCGGGCCGGGAGGAGGTGGAACCATGACCTTTGACGAACTGAAGGAAAAAGCCCATGCCCTGCCCCTGAAGCCCGGGGTCTATATCATGCAGGACGCCAAAAACACGGTGATCTATGTGGGCAAGGCCAAGGCCCTGAAAAACCGGGTGAGCCAGTATTTCCAGGACTCCGCCGCCCACACGGAAAAGACCCGGGCCATGGTGTCCCAGATCGACCACTTCGATGTGATCATCGCCGACAGCGAGTTTGAGGCCCTGGTGCTGGAGTGCTCCCTCATCAAGCGCCACCAGCCCCGGTACAACATCCTCCTGAAGGACGACAAGGGCTATCCCTATATCCGATTGTCCAACGAGGCCTATCCCCGCTTCTCCCTGGCCTCAAAGGCGGCGGAGGACGGGGCCAGGTACTTCGGCCCCTACGCCAGCCGCCACAGCACCCAGGCCATCATCGACGCCCTGCGCACCGCCCTGCGCCTGCCCTCCTGCCGGAAGAAATTCCCCCGGGACATCGGAAAGGAGCGGCCCTGCCTCAACTTCCACATGGGCAAGTGCGACGGCTACTGCCGGGGGGAGGAGCTGAAGGACCAGCACGACCAGGCCGTTGCCCAGGCGGTGAGCCTGCTGGAGGGAAGGTTCAAAGAGGTCCAGGCCGACCTCACCGCCGAGATGGAACGGGCCGCCGAGGAGCTGCGCTTTGAAAAGGCCGCCCAGCTCCGGGACAGGCTCCGGGCCATCGAGCTTCTGGGGGCCAGGCAGAAGGTGGTGGCCGGCTCCCTGGCCGACACCGATGTGGCGGGCTTTTTCCGGGGGGAGGCCAGAAGCTGCTTTGTGGTCCTCCACTTTCTGGAGGGGGAGCTGGCGGCCAAGGACTTCGATCTGCTGGAGACCCCCATGGAGGAGGACGAGGAGTCGGTGCTCTCCTCCCTGGTGCGGGAGTACTATGTGGGCCGCACCCGGCTGCCCAGGCAGATCCTCCTGCCCTGTGAGCTCCCTGACCAGGTGCCCCTTACCCGGCTTTTAAGCGAGCAGGTGGGTCGGAAGGTGGAGCTCATCACCCCCCAGCGGGGGGCCAAGATGGACCTCATCAAGCTGGCCAACCAGAACGCCCGGGAGGAGGTCCTCCGGGCCACCACCCGGGAGGAGCGGCAGAACAAGCTCCTGGAGGTTTTGGGGAAGATGCTGGGGCTGGAACAGCCTCCCCGGCGCATGGAGTCCTACGACATCTCCAACCAGGGCGCCAGCGACATCGTGGCCTCCATGGTGGTCTATGTGGACGGGCGGCCCCTGAAGCGGGACTACCGGCGCTTCAAGCTCAAGGACATGACCGGCCCCGACGACTACGCCTCCATGGAGCAGGTGCTCAAGCGGCGCTTCCGCCGGTATCTGGAGGGGGACGAGAAGTTTTCCGACAAGCCCGACCTGCTCCTCATCGACGGGGGGCATGAGCATGTGAAGGTGGCCCGGCGGGTGCTGGAGACCATGAATCTGGACATCCCCGCCTTCGGCATGGTGAAGGACGACCGCCACCGCACCCGGGCCCTGGTGGCCCCCGACGGCCGGGA
>CALWOR010000014.1 GCA_944383205.1 uncultured Oscillospiraceae bacterium
AAACATAGTCCATGACTTGCCCTCCTTTTATCTGCTACCTCTGCCTGTCAGTTATTTTTTGGGGACCATGACCTCCAGGCCGCCCATGTAGGGCTGAAGCACCTTGGGGATCACGACAGAACCATCGGCCTGAAGGTTGTTTTCCAGGAAAGCGATGAGCATACGAGGAGGCGCCACTACAGTGTTGTTCAGGGTATGGGGGAGATACATACCCTTTTCTCCCTTTACCCGCATCTTCAGGCGGCGTGCCTGGGCGTCGCCCAGATTGGAGCAGGAGCAGACCTCAAAGTATTTTTTCTGACGGGGGGACCAGGCTTCGATGTCACAGGATTTGACCTTCAGATCAGCCAGGTCGCCGGAGCAGCATTCCAGCTGACGCACCGGGATATCCAGAGAGCGGAACAGCTCTACGCTGAAGCGCCACATTTTTTCATACCAGTCCATGGAGTCCTCGGGCTTGCAGACTACGATCATCTCCTGCTTTTCGAACTGGTGAATGCGGTACACGCCCCGCTCCTCGATCCCGTGGGCACCTTTTTCTTTGCGGAAGCAGGGAGAATAGGAGGTAAGGGTTTGGGGGAGAGAGGCTTCAGGAATGATCTGATCGATGAATTTACCGATCATGGAGTGCTCAGAAGTGCCGATGAGATAGAGATCCTCTCCTTCAATCTTGTACATCATAGCTTCCATATCGGTCTGGGACATGACACCTTCTACTACATTACCGTGAATCATGAAGGGGGGAATGCAGAAGGTAAAGCCCTTATTGATCATAAAGTCCCGGGCGTATGCCAGTACGGCCTCGTGAAGGCGTGCCACATCGCCCAGCAGATAGTAGAAACCGTTGCCTGAGACACGACCGGCGGAGTCCATGTCGATGCCGTTGAAGGACTCCATGATTTCGGTGTGGTAGGGGATCTCAAAGTCGGGTACGACTGGATCACCAAAGCGCTCCACCTCCACATTGGCGGAATCATCCGGACCGATGGGAACGGAGGGATCAATGATGTTGGGGATGACCAGCATGATCTTGCGGATTTGGGCGGCGAGCTCGGTCTCTTTGGCCTCCAGTTCCGCCAGGCGGTCGGCGTTTGCCTTTACCTTGGCCTTGACAGCCTCTGCTTCTTCCAGCTTGGAGGGGTCTTTTTTGGCCTGGCCCATAAGCATGCCTACCTGCTTGCTAAGGGTGTTTCGGCTGGCGCGAAGCTCGTTGGCCTCGCTGACGCAGGCACGGTTTTCAGCGTCCAGAGCCAGTACCTGGTCCACCAGAGGAAGCTTTTCCTCCTGGAATTTTTTCTTGATGTTCTCTTTGACGACTTCAGGATTTTCCCGAACAAATTTCATATCCAGCATGTGTGACGACTCCTTTATTTCAGGTGTAGTTTTAAAAATGTTTCATGTGAAACATAAGCGTGTACTAAGTATTCATAGGTGTTTAAAAGAGCAGGTCATAGAGCTCTGCATACTGCTGCTTTGGAGAGGGCCCATCCGGTTCGGCATAGGAAACATCGGGAAGGGCATCCACCAGCCCGGTGGCCTCAAACTGCTCGGCGAGCTCTCGAGCCGCTCTGGTGTAGCCCCGGGAAAATTGACGCTGGATGCGCCAGAACCAATCCATTGCCTCAAGGGCTTGCTCTTGCTTGGTAACTGTGGCTGCAGAGGTTTCAGCTTCCTGGACGGCCTGTTCCAGTTGATCAGACAGCTCCTGATTCTCCTGGCGAAGCTGATCTCGCTCAGCAATGATGTTTTCCAGGGTTTGAAGGGTGGAGTTTGAACTTTCCTGAAGGTTGTCAATCTCTGCTTTATTCAGACGCTGCTGCATCATGTATGTCATAAGCAACAGAAGGAAAGCTGCGGCAAAAAGAACAGTGATATATTGAAAGACCGACCGTTGACTGCGACGCTGCTGTCCACGAGAACGGCTCCGGGGAGAGCCCTTGTGCTGCCCATCCGTCTCAGGGGAGGGGGATGAGGCCTGTTTCGAAAGATCTTTGTTATTTTCAGCCATGGGCTAATTCTCCTTTCCCATTCAGCTGTTGAAGCAATTCCAGCAGTACCTCAAGGTCTTGATCGCTGTAGTATTCCAGCTCTATTTTTCCCTTTTTACCCTTATGGGCAATTTTTACCTTGCGGCCAAGGCGACCGGAGAGATCCTTTTCCAATTCCCCGATGTAGAGGGAGAGGTCCGGACCTTGGACAGGGGCAGGTTCCTTTTTAGGGCGCTGGAGTGCTCTGATGAGCGCTTCTGTCTGGCGGACAGACAACTGTCCTTCCACAACCTTTTTTGCAGCTTCTCTCTGAAGCTCTGTGCTGGGTGCCCCGAGAATGGCGCGGGCATGCCCGGCGGAGAGCGTTCCGTCTTCCAACATGGCCATGACATCCTCCGGGAGTGCCAACAGGCGCAGGGTGTTTGCAATAGCCGGGCGTGACTTGCCCATCCGCTGTGCGACCTGTTCCTGGGTAAGGCCGTATTCCTCCATCAGAACCTGATATCCACGGGCTTCTTCTGCGGGATTCAGATCCTCCCGCTGCAGGTTCTCGATCAGTCCCAGCTCCATGACTTTCCGGTCATCTGCTTCAATAATAACAGCGGGCACCTCAGCTAGGCCGGCGGCCTTTGCAGCCCTCCATCGGCGCTCTCCTGCAATGATCTGGTAGTAGCCGGAGGCCAGACGGCGGACGGTCAGAGGCTGAATAATTCCATGGGTGCGGATAGACTCCGCCAAATCATCAAGCGATTCCTGGTCAAATCGCTTTCTGGGCTGATTCAGCCCAGGTTCAACTTGTGAGATGGGGAGGGTAACAGAACCTTCCCCCTGAGGCTGCAGGTCAGGATCGCCTAACAATGCGTTCAGGCCCCGGCCCAAGCCCAGTTCCGTATTTCGCTTTGCCATAGCATGATACCTTTCTTATTTTAGTAAGTTACGAGCTTTACTGTATCCATTATGTAGCAGACATCTCATCAGCTAAAAGCCGGTATGCCTCTGCCCCCCGGGAGTAGGGATCATAGGCCGAGATAGGCTTTCCATGGCTGGGCGCCTCAGACAACCGTACATTACGGGGAATGACGGTAGCAAACACCTGCCCAGGAAAATGCCGCTTTACTTCTTCTGCAACCTGGAGAGAGAGATTGGTCCTGCTGTCAAACATGGTCAGCAGAACGCCTTCCAGATGCAGAGCGGGGTTCAGCCCCCGCTTGATGAGCCGAACAGTGGCAAGCAGGTCGCTGAGTCCCTCCAGGGCGTAATATTCGCACTGCACAGGAACCAGCAGAGAATGGGCGGCACACAGTGCGTTTACCGTCAGCAGCTCCAGAGAGGGGGGACAGTCAATAAAAATATAATCGTAGTCTGATGCTACGGTCTCCAGAGCATTTTTCAGAAGCCGCTCCCGGTTCTCCAAAGCGATCATCTCGATGCCGGCCCCAGCCAGCGCCTTATTGGAGGGAAGAACATCGCCGTACTTGGTGGACACCACTGCCTTTTTGGGTTCTGCACCGTTGATCAGGATGTCATATACATTGGGAGAAGCGGTATTCTTATCCACCCCCATCCCCGAAGTCGCATTGGCCTGAGGGTCAAAATCACAGAGCAGGACCCGCTTGTCCAGATTTTTCAGCGCAGCAGTAATATTTACAGTGGTTGTGGTTTTGCCCACGCCGCCTTTTTGGTTGACAACGGCGATGATTTTAGCCATGAGGGCGCCTCCTTGCAGCGGACAGATTGTAATAATCACAGCACCTCATTATATCAACCGAACCAGTAGATTTCAACTGTTTTTCCTCTTTTTGTCTCTGGGTGTTCAAACTGCTATGTTTCATGTGAAACATTTAAAGACAGTAAGATATAAAAAACCCGGGCGCCGTGTGGACGACCGGGAAAGAGGGGAGTGGGAGAGAAATCAAGAAGATTTTCTGGGAATATGAATGGTCAGCAGGATCTCTTCATCGGTGTCCTGACGACGGCACTGAGCGTTGACTCCTGCGGAGCGCATCAAATCCAGACTCCTGGTAATGGTATTTAAGAACAACCGAACATCTTTTACAATAAAAGTAGGGCGCTTGCGGAGGGCAGGGGGGGCGGCTGCCAACAGACCATTGATAACTGCCTCGGTCTCAGCTACCGTAAGGCCATGGTCAACGATTTGCCGGGCCACGCGCATTTGGGCGTCGGAAGTATCCAGACGGAGCAGCGCTCTGGCATGGCGCTCAGAAGCGCCGTGGTCCCGAAGCAAGGCAAGCACTTCTTGAGGAAGCTTTAAAAGGCGCAGCTTGTTGGCAATGGCAGATTGACTTTTGCCCAGGCGGCGTGCGGCCTCCTCCTGAGAAATGTGATAAGTATCAATCAGTTTGCGCAGGGCGGCAGCTTCCTCCCAAAAATCCAGGTCACGCCGCTGCAAATTTTCCACCAGTGCCAGAAGAGAGGAAGACTGACTGTCGACCTGAACAGACAGACAGGGGACCTGATCCAATCCCGCCAGCTTTGCCGCCCTCAGACGACGCTCCCCGGCAACCAATTCCCACTGACCATTGCGCCGCCTGACAGTGAGGGGCTGAAGGACGCCCAACGATCGGATTGAATTGGCCAATTCCTCCAATTCAGGTTGGGTAAAGACGCTTCTGGGCTGATCCGGATTGGGAACGATGGCGTCTACAGGAAGAAATAGAACTCGTCCGCTGTCAAAGAGCCCTTTTTTTGGCAACAGCCGCATGGAAATCCCGCCTTTCTAACAGCTTGTACCATTAGATTACCATAAAATGGAAAATAAATCGTCGAAGAGAGGGGAAAGACTAAAATTTTATTTCCCCGGAAAATCAGTCTGGCTATTTGCCCAAAAAACGGATGGAATTTGGTGATCATTTCTAAGATAGGAGAAAATACAGCGTGAGTACTTGTAAAAAATGGAGATAACGACTATAATAGTGCTACCGGAGACCGGATTCGGAGGCGAATAAAACCGAACCATAGGTGAGCTTTCGAAACGGAGAGCAGTCTGGTCCCGTGTGAAAGGAAGGAGAGTGCGATATGAAAAGCAAAAAGCTGCCCCTTGCCTTCTGGATCTTTGTGGGTCTGGTGATCGGCATCATTGGCGGACTGCTTCTGATTCCGATTGAGATCGCCGGTATGGCGGGAAAAGATTTTGCAGTTGCCTACATCAAGCCCTGGGGCGACATATTTCTGAACCTGCTGAAGTTCATTGTGGTGCCCATTGTGCTGTTTTCCATTGCCTCCGGCGTGATTTCCATGCAGGACATCAGCAAGGTAGGATCGGTAGGGGGAAAGACGATCGTCTATTATATGTGTACCACCGCTTTTGCTGTGATCCTGGCGCTGATTCTGGCCAGCATTGCCAAAAGCGCCGGGATGTTTGTGGAAATGAATACCACCGGGCTGACATATACTCCCCCTGAGGGGCAGAGCATCATGACGGTGATTGTGAACATCTTCCCCTCTAACGCGGTACAGCCTCTGGTAAGCGCCACCATGCTCCAGGTCATCGTGATTTCGCTGTTTCTGGGTTTCGGTATTTTGCTTGCGGGAGAGAAGGGACTGGTGGCGGCCCAGATTGTAGACAGCTTTAATGAGGTGTCCATGAAAATCATGGACCTGATTATCCGCCTTTCTCCCATCGGCGTGGCCTGTCTCATTTGTCCTGTAGTAGCGGAAAATGGTCCGCAGATCCTGCAGTACATGGTGGCGGCTCTGGCAATTGCCTATGTGGGGTATATCGTACATGCGCTGCTTATCTATTCCACCACTGTAAAGGTTCTGGGCGGCCTGTCTCCCATTGCATTTTTCAAGGGTATGGCTCCCGCGATGATGATGGCCTTTTCCTCCGCTTCCTCTGTGGGTGCGCTGCCCTTCAATATGGAGTGTGCCGAGCGGCTGGGCGCCCGTCGGGAGGTAGCCTCCTTTGTGCTCCCCCTGGGTGCTACCATCAATATGGACGGTACCGCGATTTATCAGGGCGTGTGTGCGGTGTTTATTGCCACCGCCTATGGGATCGATCTGACCATTGGACAAATGCTTACCATCGTCCTGACTGCCACTTTGGCCTCTATCGGCACTGCGGGAGTACCCGGTGCAGGGATGGTCATGCTGGCTATGGTGCTTCAGAGTGTCAATGTTCCTGTGGAGGGCATTGCACTGGTTGCCGGCATCGACCGGGTCTTTGATATGGGCCGTACCACGGTAAACATTACCGGCGACGCCGCCTGTGCTGTGATCGTTTCCAGAATGGAAGACCGGAAAGCCGCCCGGACCAAGGGCGTGCTGGGATAATCCGTTATGTTTCTGCCGGACCGCTGAAAGCGGCCCGGCAGTTTTTTTGATTACGGCGGGGACAAGGGATGCAGAGAGCCAGAAAATTTGAAAAAAGGATTGCAGGGAAAGGAAATATTTTGTAAAATAACAGTATATCGAAAAGAAAAGGCCCGGATACCGGGCCATTGCTTTGATTGGAAAGGCGGTTTGAATTCCATGGAGCTGCTGAAGGAACGCATTCGAAAAGACGGCGTGGTCAAGGGAACAGATGTGCTGAAGGTGGACAGTTTTTTAAATCACCAGATGGATATCGCCCTGTTCGGCGAGATCGGCAAGGAGTTTCAGCGCCGGTATGCCGGCAGTGGAGTGAACAAAATCCTGACCATTGAGGCTTCAGGGATTGGCATTGCCTGCATTACCGCCCAGTATTTCAACTGTCCGGTCATCTTTGCCAAGAAGACCCAGACAAAAAACATTGCGGGAGAAGTCTATACCACAAAGGTGGAGTCTTTTACCCATGGCCGGATCTATGATGTGATCGTGTCCAAGCAATTCCTTGGCCCGGGGGATAAGGTGTTGGTCATCGACGACTTTTTGGCCAACGGCGCTGCGCTGGAGGGACTGTTTGACCTGATTCGGCAGGCAGGAGCGGAACTGGTGGGTGCCGGAATTGTGGTGGAGAAGGCCTTCCAACCCGGCGGGGCCCGGCTGCGTGCCAAAGGCATCCGGATAGAATCTCTTGCACAGGTCAAATCCATGTCGGAAGAGAGCGGCGTGGAGTTTGTAGACTGATATCTATTACTGTTAAAATATATAATGAACAGCGCCCGGACAAGAAGTACTCCTTGTCCGGGCGCTGTTTGTTGTAAAGTAAGTCAGTTTTCCTGACTGGAAGAGGAGGAAGATCCCTCAGAACTGTCCCCTTGGGCGGCGAGGACGGCGTCGACCTCCTCCTGAACGGCGGCCTGAAGAGCAACTACCTGCTCGCGGTAGCTGGCCGGATCGATTTTATCATAGGCATCGGTGGTTTCCAGTCCATACTCCTCCAGCCACTGGTCGGTCTTGGTCTGCATCAACTGAGCTACCAGCTGATTGCGGTAATCGGCGGGATCCAGAGGGAGACGGAGGATGATGTGGTAGCCGGTGGACTCGCTGTAGACCACATCGCTGATCTCACCATCCTTCAGGGCCAGGGCGGCCTCCTCAAACTCGGGGACCATCTGACCGGTCTGGGCAGTGTAGCCGTCAGGATAAGCGGCCAGACCAGGGTCCTCGCTGTACTCATTCATCAGGTCATCAAATAGCGCAACAGGATCCTCAGCCGCGCGCAGCTGGGCGAGCAGGTCTTCTGCCTGGGCCTTCTTTTCTGCCGCTGTTGCTTCGTCCAGGGCTTCACCAGTGGTCACATCCTTGGTGGCCAGAAGGATATGCTTGGCCCGATAAATCCCCAGCTCGTCCTGAGCGTAAGCCAGAACTTCAGCGTCGGTGGGGTAGCCATCGCTGCCTTCGCCGAAATAGAGGTTCTGAAGCTGGATGTGAAGATCACCGCAGGTGCTCAGCTTAGAGAGCAGATCCCAGGTGATCATCTGGTACCAATAGGAGTGTTCAGCTATTTCTTCGCTGCCCAGAGCCTGGATGGCCTGCTCACGCTGGCTTTCCAGCTGATCCAGGGTCTCTTGCGTAACAGAAAGCCCCTCCTGCTCTGCCAGAATGGGGAGCAGGGCATAGAATGCGGCGGCATCCAAGGCGCTCTGCTTCATCTGATCTGAAAAGGTCTGATCACCCATGTCAGCATCCCAGGGCAGTTCAGTTAAATAGCTGCCGGCCTGGGAAAGTGTGAGCTCGGTACCGTAGTTGAGCCAGTAGAGCAGCTCGGCCGCTGTAATGTCGGCCTGGCCCACCCGGGCCACCACGGTATCCCCGGACAGGCCGGAGGTGGCAAGATAAGGGTCTGTTACACCGGATAAGTCCATGGGCTCAACCTGAGAAGAACTGGAGCTTCCAGAAGAGGAGCCGGAAGTGCTGGAGGAACTGGAGGAGCTGGAACCACTGCCTCCGCAGCCGGCCAGGGTGCTCAGACCCATAACAACGGCCAAAGCGGCGGCCAGCAATTGATAAGTTCGTTTCATGGATTTAATATTCCTTTCTCCCATCAAAATGGATGGTAACAAGCACCATCATAGCACAAACGGACGACAAGGGCAATATAACAGGTCACATTTCCCCCAAGAGTCCGGCGTAGGCCTCCACAACACCGCTGGCCGCACGGAGGGGGTTGTCTTCTTTTCCAAGGGTGAGGGAAAAGCGGGGGATATCCCCCGGGATCAGGACCATCCGCTTCTGATACTTTTCCATGGCACACAAGGCGGAAAAGGGCTCCAGGTGGAATTCATCTAGGGTAAAGACCAGTCGATTGCCCTTTTGAGAAATATCACGGATCCGACACTGGGCGGCGGTGGCCCGGAGAAGGGCAACGGAAATCAGATTGTTGACCTGTCTGGGGGGTTCGCCGAAGCGGTCGATAAGCTCATCAATCACTTCGTCTGCGTCTTTTTCACTGCGGATGGCGGCAATCCGCCGGTAGAGGTCCATACGCTGTTCGGGGGAGGAGACATAGCGGTCGGGAATGGAGGCGGCCACAGAGAGGGTGGCGGCGCATTCAGTGCGGGTGGGCAGAGGCTGCCCCTGCTCCAGCAGCACAGCCTCCTCCAACAGCTTCAGGTACATATCATAGCCCACTGAGAGAAGAAAGCCAGACTGCTCGGGACCCAGCACATTTCCCGCCCCGCGGATCTCAAGATCACGCATGGCGATTTTGAATCCGGAGCCAAACTCCGCAAACTCCCGAATGGCCTCCAGCCGTTTGGTGGCCACCTCAGAGAGGACCTTGCCCTTGCGGTAGGTGAGGTAGGCAAAGGCCCGGCGGTTGGAGCGGCCAACCCGGCCCCGGATCTGGTGGAGCTGGGCCAGCCCCAGCTTGTCGGCGTCCTCGATAATCAGGGTATTGGCGTTGGGCAGGTCGATGCCGGTCTCGATAATGGTGGTACACACCAGCACATTGATTTCGCCGTCGGTCATCTGGCTCATCACATCGTCAATGGCCTCCTGGGTCATCCGGCCATGGGCCACTCCAATGACGGCTTCTTCACCCAGGAGCATCTGGATCCGTGCGGCGCAGCGGTCAATGGTCTCCACCCGGTTGTGGAGGTAATAGACCTGGCCGCCCCGCTCCAGCTCCCGGCGCATGGCGTCCCCCAGCACATTCCAGTCGTGTTCCAGCACATAGGTCTGGACTGGCTGGCGGTCGGAGGGAGGCTCTTCCAGGGTGGACATATCCCGTATGCCGCTGAGGGCCATGTTCAGGGTGCGGGGGATGGGAGTTGCGGATAGAGTGAGCACATCCACCTGCTTGAAAGTCTCTTTCAGCTTCTCCTTGTGCTGAACTCCGAAGCGCTGCTCCTCGTCAACCACCAAAAGCCCCAGGTCCTTGAAGCGCACATCCCGGTTAAAGAGCCGGTGGGTGCCGATGAGAATGTCTACCTCGCCGGTCTCCACCTTCCGCAGAGTCTCCTTCATCTGTGCCGGGGTCCGAAAGCGGGAAACCACATCAATGTTTACCGGGTACTTGGAAAAGCGGCGCAGAGAGGTGAGATAGTGCTGCCGGGCCAGCACAGTAGTGGGGACCAGTATGGCCGCCTGCTTGCCGTCCAGTACACACTTCATCATGGCCCGGAAGGCGACCTCTGTTTTTCCGTAGCCCACATCTCCGCAGAGGAGCCGGTCCATGGGGACCGCCCGCTCCATATCGGTTTTGATCTCCTGAATACACCGGAGCTGGTCGTCGGTCTCGGTGTACTCAAACTGCTCTTCAAATTCCCGCTGCCAGGGGGAGTCGGGGGAGAAGGCGTAGCCCGGCTGACGCTGACGCTGGGCATAGAGCTGAATAAGGCCCTTTGCCAGGTCTTGAACCGCCTTCTTTGCCTTGGATTTTGCTTTTTCCCACTCCGTACCTCCCAGACGGTTGAGCTTTTTGGTCTGAGCTGCGTCTTCGCCTCCGCCGATATATTTACTGACCAGATCCAGCTGGGTGGCGGGCACATAAAGCACATCGGTACCTGCGTAGGCAATTTTTACATAGTCCTGTTGGACGCCGTCAATGGGCATCTTGACCATGCCGACAAAGCGACCTACCCCGTGGTGTTCGTGGACCACCAGGTCCCCGGGGGTAAGGTCCGCATAGGACTTCAGCTTTTGACGTTTGGTGGTGTCCTTGGCTGGCCGGCGCCGCCGGACGGTCTTACGGTTTCCCTCTGTAAGGACGGCCAGGTGAAGGGAGGGGTACTCCAAACCACTGGACAGCCCGCCCACTGTAATGGTGATGGCACCGGGCCGGGGGAAACTGGTGAGCTTAAATTCCACGGCGGCCTTGATGTTCTGCTCCCGAAGCAGGGACTGCAGATCCAGGGCCCGCTGTTCGCCTGAGACCAGCACCAGGCTGGCAAAGCCTGTATTCTGATAGTGGGCGAGATCCTGAACTGCAGTTTCCAGACTGCCTCCGAAAGAGGAGAGCTGCTTGGCGGTCAGGGAGAGCAGCGCCTTTGGGGCGGTGGGATAGCCAGAAGCGGCGAAGGAGTCCAAATAAATGCAGGCCCAATCCTCCAGATGTTTGCATAGATGGGGGAAGGTGAGGGCCAGTTCGGCGCAGGAGCCGTCCAACTCTCCCTGTTCCATCAGAAGCTTGATGTCCTCTTCCAGCTGCCATTGATAGGTCTTGGCCCGATCGGCCACTCTGGGACATTCGGAGAAAATTAAACAGGCATCTGTCGGCAGATAGTCTGCCATGGTGGCAATTTCCGGATAAATGAGTGCCAGATACCGGTCAATGGCGGGAAAAGTGCGGCCCTGGGCAATGGCTTCACTGTCATGTTCCAGCGTCTGAGAGAGGGGAGCATTTTGGTCCCTCAGGGCCTGGGCGGCCAATTTGTTCAGCTTCTTGGCAAGGCCGGACAGTCCACCGGGGGCCATCTGGGGCAGAACCTCGGCGGCGGGAAGAAAAAGGGCGGACTCCAGATTTTCGGTGCGCCGCTGGGTGGATGGATCAAAGGAGCCCATAGCGTCCACTTCGTCTCCAAAAAACTCCACACGGACCGGCTGGTCCATGGCGGGGGAAAAAACATCCAAAATCCCCCCCCGAAGGGCAAATTGTCCTACGCCCTCCACCTGCTCACACCGGGTATAGCCCGCCGCGGACAGGTCCTCCGCCAGCTGATTGAGGTCGCAAATGTCTCCTGGTTTCAGACTCCGGGCACAGTGCTCCAGAATTTTCCGGGGCATCGTGCGCTGGAGAAGGGACTCCACAGTGGCCACCAGAAAGGGATACCTTCTCTGGGTCAGTTCCCACATCAGACTCAGACGGCGGTGTTCCCACTGGTGGGAGGCGGAGGCGGCGTTGTGAAAGGTAAAGGAGCGTGGAGTCAGAACAGGGACGGATTCTCCTGTCAGGGCGGCAAGATCCTGAGCCAGCCGCTCTCCCTCGCTTTCATCAGCGCAGATGAGGACCACAGGCCGCTGGGTGCTCAGTCCCACTCCCGCAGCCAGGTGGACCCGGTGAATCGCTGCGGCGCCGGACAGGGCGACGGGGCTGCGCCCACCCTCCAGACAGGCCAGGAGTTCCTGAAATTCCGGCAATCGATTTAGGGCAGAAATCAGCAGTTTCATGAAAAAAACCTCAATTTTTGTCAGCTTTCCGCAACGCGGCAATGCCCCTGCCCCCAAAAGGGGGAGGGGTTTTCTTTAGTATATCTACGGGAAAAAGGCAAGTCAAGGGGAAAGCAGAAAGCCATCCGCCTGCTAAAGCGGATGGCCTGAGCTTATTTGATTTCGTAATCCCGGCCGAACTGGAGATCGCCAAAGTCGATGCGGCTGCCTCGGTAAGCCCGGTCATCCTCATCCTCGTCATCCTCTTTGTCAGCCCCATCATCCACAGGAGCAAACTCAGCGGTGTCATCCAGATCCTCATCAGCGGTTGCCTCAGCCGCCTTGGCCCGGAGATTTTCCTCCGTCGCGTCCTTCATGGCCTGAGCCAGAAGGCGCTGTACATTGTCGTCGATCTCAGAGACGGCCTCATCCACCGGGTCTACGGCGGGGACGGTCTCGGGGGGATAGAGCTCCTGAAGACGATCAAGATATTCCTCGTGCTGGGTATGAAGGGCCCGGACCTTTTCCACAAAGGCGGCGGTAGCCTGCTGGGCCTGCTGCAGGCGGAATTCTTCGGCCTCCAGCTCTTTGGAGATATTGGCCTTTCGAGCGGCAGCCTGGGCTTCGGCCTCTTTGAGCAGCTCAGCTTTTTTCTGCTCCGCTTCCTGAACCAGCTCATCCGCCATCCGCTGGGCGGTCATCAGAGCCTTGCGCATGGCCTCTTCGGTAGAGCGGTATTCCTCCACCTTGTCCACCAGCACCTTCATCTTGCTTTTCAGTACTGCGTTCTCACTGTACAGGGCGGAATAATCTCCCGTCAAGATGTCCAGGAATTCATCTACCTGGGACATATTGTAGCCGCCAAAAGAAGCCTTTTGAAAGGCGCGTTCAGAGACTTCCTGCGGAGTCAGCATAGTAATCCCCTCCAGTATTAACTACAAATTGTAGTATTTCTATTTAAAAATACAGCCCGTTGTTTTCCAGCTCATCGATCAGGTCCCCGAGGATGTCTACATTATAGGGGGTGATGATGTAAGTGGAGATGGCAACCTTCTTGATCTTGCCCTCGTTGGCATAGGCTACGCCGGACAGGAAGTCCAGCAGCCGCCGGGCAATCTCCTTGTTGGTGGACTCCAGGTTCAAAACGACGGTGCGCTTTTCCCGCAGATGGTCGGCAATGGCAGAGGCGTCTTCAAACTTATCGGGCTTGACCAGCACCACCTGGAGCTGGGTAGCCGCGCGGATGTTGACCACCTTGTTGCTGCGCCGCTCCTCTTCGGGGGCGGGGATCTCGCTGCGCGTGCTGCGCTCGGCGCGCTCCCGGCGCTCTACCGGGCGGGGAGAAATGTCGAAATCGTCAAAATCGTCCTCTTCCTCGTCCTCGTAGGGATGGGCCAGGCGCTTAAATTCGTCAAAGATACCCATTGATTGTTCCTCTTTTCTCTTCAAGTAAATTGATCAGCGGCAGGCGCTCAGCGGGGGCCCATAGGGGGTCGGGGACCAAACAGGGCGGTACCCACCCGCACCAGGGTGGCGCCCTCCGCGATGGCGTCCTCATAATCCGCGCTCATGCCCATAGACAAACAGTCCATAACACCTTGATTATCCGACATTTTCTGCGTTATGTCAATAAAAAGCTGGTGCATTTCGGCAAAATATCTCCGATTTGCTCCGGGGGAGGAAGAAATTGGAGGAATCGCCATCAATCCCCGCAGGCGTACATGAGGCAAACGGTGGGTTTCCAGGACCAGCTGGGAGAGCAGTTCCGGGGAGCAGCCGCTTTTGCTCTCCTCTCCGGCGATGTTGACCTCCAGCAGGATATCCTGAACGATCCCCAGCTTCTCCGCCTGGGTGTGAATGGCCTGGAGCAGGTGGAGGGAATCCACGGATTGGATAAGAGCGACCTTTCCCACGACCTGTTTGACCTTGTTGGTCTGAAGATGGCCAATGAAGTGAACCTCTTTAGCCCCGGCATAAGCGCCGGCGGCCAGATGGGCAGTGAGCTCCTGAACCCGGTTTTCCCCGCACACGGAGATACCGGAGGCGATGGCGCTGCGGATGGTATCGTCGCTTTGCACCTTGGTGGCGGCACACAGGGTGATCTCTTCCGGAGAGCGGCCCGCCGCCAGGGCTGCGGCGGCGATTTTAGATTGTACCAACTGAATGTTTTTCTCAAGATCCACAGGAATCCCCCATTTCTTTCTCTGGACGAATATGTTTATCAATCAATCAGCAGCTGTCCGTCCTGAAGGCCGGTGGCCTGCGTAATGATTTCGTCTCCGGCCCGGAGGATCTTCCGTCCGGTCCCCACAGGGGAGACCACATAGTAGTCGCTGCCTTCTGTGACAACTTCCACCTCTTTGAACTCGGTGCGGCCATTGACTAAGGCGTATACCCCAAGGCTGGTGGAGGTGGTCACCTCACCGGTCTCTTCGTCTTCGAACTCCTCTTCCACAAGGCGCAGGGCAATCTTGGGGATACGCAGGCCGGACCAGCTGTTAAAGACCAGCTCAGCAGTCTGGCGGCGGAGGAGGGTGGTGCGGGAGAGATATTTGTCGGTGGAAAAGACCACTACAGCCTGTTCCCCCTGCGGTTCACTGATATGGACCACAGACATATCTACATCCTGGGTAAAGTCACCGGTAAAGCGCAGCAGGGCAGTCTCCCCGACGCTCAGACGCTGGGCGGAGGTCCAGGGCAGTACAGCGGCAAAATACCACCGGTTGGAAGTGATCAATTTACCGGTGGAGGAGTCAGAACCGGTGCCTGTCTGGTTCATCAGCTCATTGAGGGCGGAAGGGGTAAGCTCCAGTACTGTGGTGGGGGTGACTTGAGATTCGTACCCATCCACAAGGCTGGAGAAAATCCCAGACTGGCTGGCGGTGACCCGGGTGGTGGCTGAGGCAGAACGCTGGTTGAGCTCAGACAGCTGGCTGTTCAGTGACTGGAGCTGAGCGGTGAGGTCGGAAGCGGTGAGGCCGTCCCCATATGTATAGCCGCGCTTAAGAATGTCACTTTTGACCGTCCTGATTTGATCTTCCAGATCGTTGTAGTCCCCAAGAGCCGATGAGGCCCGGAGGGCCACCATTCCCTGGAGAATGTCTTCGTCCAGCCGGGCGGCGGATTCTACACTGCCGCTTTGCCCAACGGCGTACTGCAGCAGCTGGATCTCTTGGGAGAGGGCCTGGATCTGAGCCTGGTCCGCCTGGGCCTGGGTGTCCCGATAGACCAGAGCCACGGTCTGGCCTACGCCTACTTTTTCACCCTCACTTCGGGTCAGCTCCACGATCCCCGTCTGATCGGGAAAGACCGATTCTTCCCGCACCAGCAGACCATTGGCCTCCACGCTGTCCTCAGCGGTGTAGGCATAGACCAGGGTGGTGCGGTAGGGCTCCTGAAAGGCACGGAAGGCGTATACGCCCAGATAAATAGCCAGCACCACAAACATGGCCGCCATAACAAACATAATAAGGGGTTTTCCTTGTTTCATGGGACATTACCTTTTCTTTCTCTGGGTCGAATAGGAAATTAAGCTGGGCTTTCTTTATTCCAACGCGCCCGGCTCATAGAGGGGAATGGGCCGTTCGGGGACAATGGTAGATATGGCGTGCTTGTAAATGATCTGCTGCTTCCCGTCACTGGTAAGCACCACGGTAAAGGCGTCAAAGCCGGTGACATAGCCCCGCATTTGGAAGCCGTTCATCAAAAACATAGTGACAAGGCGGCGGTCCCGCCGGGCCTGGGTGAGGAAGATCTCCTGAAGATTATTGGTTTTCTGCATATGTAGCACTCCTTTTTCTATACCGGGTCATCCGGCTTGAGTGCCACTATCATATACCGAATTCTTCCAGATATCTTGTCGAAGCCTGGAGCCCGGCGGCAAAATCGGGGACAGTATCCCAGAAGATCCACTTGGCGCCGCTGGTGCGCCGAAACCAGGTGAGCTGACGCTTGGCGTACTGTCTGGAGCGGAGCTTGATCTCCTCTGCGGCGGCATTCACATCACCTCCGCTTCTCAGGGCGGCGGCCATCTCCTTATAGCCGATGGCCTGCATGGCGGTACATTTTTCCGGTACACCGTCCTTAAGCAGACCCTGCACCTCCGCCACAAGGCCTGAGCCCATCATCTCGTCCACCCGCTGATCGATCCGCGCCCACATATCCTCCCGCCGGGAGAAAGCCAGGGTGAGGGTAAGGGCGTTGTACCGGGGAGGAATGGATCGGGTCTCAAGGTTATGCTGGGTGATGGTTTTGCCAGTGGAGAGGTAGACTTCCAGAGCCCGAACGATGCGTTTCTCATCGTTTGGGTGGAGCCTGGCGGCGCTTTCCGGATCTACTGCAGCCAGCTCGTCCAGTAAGGCCTGGCCTCCCAAGGTGCGGATGCGCGCTTCCAGCTCAGAGCGCAGAGGGCTGGCAGTGTCAAACTGGGCAAAGGTCCGGCCGGACAGAAGAGAGTCGATATAAAGCCCGGTACCACCGGCCACGATGGGCAGTTTTCCACGGGCGAGGATGTCGTCCACACACTGGGCGGCCATTTCCACATACCGGGCCACGGAGAAATCCTCCTCCGGGTCAGCTATATCGATCATGTGGTGAGGAACGCCCCGCATTTCCTCGTGGGTAGGTTTGGCGGTACCGATGTCCATGCGCCGGTAGATCTGCATAGAGTCGGCGGAGACCACCTCGCCGTTGGACCGGAGGGCCAGCTCTACCGCCAGCCGGGTTTTTCCCGAGGCGGTGGGGCCGCTGACCACTAAGATTTTTGGGGGCATAGAATTCCCTCCCGATTGAGCCTGTGCCAATATAACAGGATTTTATATGTAAAGTTTCTGCACTTTACGGCTGAATGGGCCATCTGGTGACAGCGTCCCGGGCGGCGCGGAGAAAATTCAAAAACTCATCCAGCTGCGCGTCAAAATATTCACTGCCCGCCTGTAGGATGACCTCACGATCCTCAGGGGACATAAAAGCTGTGTCCTCTTCCATGGCGTCACTCACCCAGGGAGAAGAATCCTTCACCAGGCCCTCCAGAGTGTTGGGGGAGACCTCCACCAGGTGCCAGCCGTCCTCCTGGGGGCCGGGGCGGACCTCAAGCTGATCTCCTTTGCGTATCTTCAGAGCGTTTCTCAGAGACAAATCTCCCAGTACCAGCTTGGTAAAAGGCCTGTTGTCGGTGGTGATGACCCTCCCTTTGGTCTCGGAAAAGCCAAAGTCCATGGCCTGACCTACAAGGTTTGCAACGCCGCTGATGCCGCTGCCTACCAAGCTTCGGGGGCCAATATGCAGCTTATAGGGCTTATTGAGGCGCACCATGGTCCTACACCGCAGGCTCTTGACGGTAGAACGACCACAGGGATCGGTGGAAAAGAGTACCAACAAAGGGGCTGTTCCTTCCTGGGGAATGAGAAGCTGGCTGTTGCAGTCCCACTCGCCGCTGCCGAAAAAGCTGCCGCCATGAGTCAGCTGATATCTGGCAAGGTAAAGATTCCAGTTTATCATGGGTAAGACCTCCGGTCATTTTCCGCTCATGCCCGCTTGAACTGTTTCTCCAGGTCCTTTTTGGTCAGCTCGATGGCCACAGGGCGGCCGTGTGGACAGTACTTCACACTGCCGTCCATGACGGCTTTTGCCACCCGTTCCAGCTCCTGGGGGCTGGTTTTCCAGCCACCCTTGATGGCCGCTTTGCAGGCCATAGTGTGCAAAAGCTCATCTCTCGCAGCAGCGGGGTCCGCCTTACCGGTGGAAAGGAGCTTTTGAGCGAGTTCCTCCAGGGTGTCGGGGATATCCTCCACTGCCACATCAAAGGGCGCCTGACGCACTGCCAGGTCCTGACCCAGCTCGTCCACTTCAAAACCAAACTCCTCCAGCAGCTGTCGGCGCTCCAAAAGGATCTGATGGGCCTGTGGATCCATCCGGCACAGGGCGGGGGCCAAAAGCGTTTGGGCCATGGGGTCGTAGCCGACGGCCTTCATGCGATCAAAGTTCATCCGCTCGTGGGCGGCGTGCTTGTCGATGAAGAATATGCTGTCTCCCTGCTCCACAATGATGTAGGTGTTCAGTACTTCCCCGGCCACACGCCAAAGAGGGGCGCTTTCCACAAGGGAAGCCTCCGGAGTCATGTTCACGGGAGCGGCTTGGGGTTCCTTGACCGGAGCGGGGGAGAGTTGGACGGGCTGGGAAGGTTCGGGGACAGAAGACATTTTTTCCGCAGCCGCAGGCTCCTTGGGAGGAATAGTTACCGCCGGAGGGGACTTGGGAGAGGATGTGGAGACAGCTGGCCGGGAGCCAATGGGATGGACATAGGAGAAGGTATGGGGGGGAGCAGCCTTTGGAGCGGCATTTCCCGAGGGTGGATAAGTGCTGTCGTGTACACGGGCGACCACAGGGGTGGGTGCGTTTTGTATCTGCGTGCCTGTAGGGGCAGTGGTCGGTTTTCCACAAAACCGCCCTTTATTGTGGACATTCAGCGACAAACGGGTCTGATTGCCCGTGACCTCATCTACGGGGCAAAGGGCGGAAAGAACCTCCTGCTTCAACTCCGCTTTGGGGTGGGAGCGGTCCCCCTCCAGGGCGGAAAGAACGGCGTGATAGACCGCGGAAAAGACCTGGCGCTCATTGCCGAACTTCACTTCGGTCTTGGCCGGGTGGACATTCACATCCACCGCATTGAGTTTGGTTTCCAAATGGAGGACGCAGCCGGGAAATTTGCCCACCATTTTCTGATTTTTGTAGGCCTCCTCCAGGGCGGCCATCATCAGCTTTGACTTGACCTGGCGGCCGTTGACAAAGAAGAACTGCCAGTTCCGGCTGCCCCGGCAGCAGGCGGGGAGAGAGACAAAGCCGGAGACCGTCATATCCTCGCTGCTGGCCTTCACCGGGCGGAAGCCCAGGGCCAGCTCCCGGCCCAAAACGGCATAGACGGCGCTTTGGAGCTGGCCGTCTCCGGGGGTCAGCATCTCCTGCTTTCCGTCCCGGATGAACTTCACGCTCACCTCCGGGTGGGACAGGGCCACACGCTGGACGGTGGTAAAGACAGCGGCCCCCTCGGCGGCATCCTTTTTCATAAATTTCAGCCGGGCGGGGGTGTTGAAGAACAGGTCACGGACCACCATGGTGGTGCCCAGGGGACAGCCGGCCTCTTCCACCGGGCCGAACACCCCGCCTTCCAGGGACAGGGAGGCCCCGAAGGGGGCGTCGGCGGTGCGGGTGAGGATCTCCACCCGGGCCACAGCGGCAATGGCGGCCAGAGCCTCTCCCCGGAAGCCCAGGGTGCCGATGGCCTCCAGATCGTATTCTGTGCGCAGCTTGCTGGTGGCGTGGCGGAGAAAGGCGGTCTTCACCTCGTCGGCGGGGATGCCCTTTCCGTCATCGGTGACACGGAGGAAGGTCATGCCTCCGTGGGAAATTTCAATGGTGATGGTGCTGGCCCCGGCGTCGATGGCGTTTTCCATCAGTTCCTTGGCCACACTGGCCGGCCGCTCCACCACCTCGCCGGCGGCGATCAGGTCGGCCACATGGGGATCTAGTACTTGAATGGTAGGCATAGGTTACCTCGCTGAACTGTCATGATATCTCGTATCGGATGGAATCAGAATCCACGACAGCCTGACTAGGCCGCTGAGGATTGACATAGATAGTAGGTGACTGTCCCTTACAGGGACAGTGCCACAGCAGGGGACTGCGGATGGTGAAGTCCCGCCCCTGCCAAGTATACCGGCACCGCAAAGACCAGGGAGAGTTTTTTCCGGGAATAGTTGTAAAGGAGTTGATATTCCAGTTGATAAAAACATGGTGTTTGACAGAAATAATCGTGCCTTGTACGGCTTGCCCTTGGGTCAGCAAACGGGTGCGGCGGCTCTTGCTCCAGACAGCGTCAAGGGCACAAATAAAGCCCAGAAGAAATAAGAATACCCCAATGGGAAGAAAGACCCAGGGCTCTCCGTTTTTCATAGGAAAGGAAATCAGCGTGCCAATCAGGCCCAAAAGGGCAAAAAAGATACCAATGGGGATAAAAATTTGGGCAAAAAGGGCGGAAAAAGAGGAGGGTGGCCGCATAAAAAGTACCTCGTTATCCGTTCAGATCCTGTTTCAGCTCCGCCAGCAGGTTCAAGGCCTCGATGGGGGAGAGAATGTTTACATCGGTCATGCGGAGCTTATTGAGTACGGTCTGGCCGCCCAGATCCATCAGAGAAATCTGCTCCTGGGCGGGAGCGGCCTCGGTCACCCGGACGCAGCCGCTCTCCTCCAGCTCCTGGAGAATGTCCCGGGCCCGGCGGACCACCCGGTCGGGCACTCCGGCCAGCTTGGCCACTTCTACGCCGTAGCTCTGGTCGGCGCCGCCCCGGACGATCTTCCGCAGGAAAATCACATCGGAGCCCCGCTTTTTGGCGGCGATGTTGTAATTTTTCACCCCGGAGATCTGCCCCTCCAGGGCGGTGAGTTCGTGGTAGTGGGTGGCAAAGAGGGTCTTGGCCCCCAGCCGCTTCTGGTCGGCGCAGTACTCCAGCACCGCCCGGGCGATGGCCATGCCGTCGTAGGTGCTGGTGCCCCGGCCGATCTCGTCCAGAATGAGCAGGGACTTTTTGGTGGCGTGGTTCAGCAGGGAGGCCACCTCGGTCATCTCCACCATAAAGGTGGACTGTCCCGCGGACAGGTCGTCGCTGGCTCCAATGCGGGTGAAGATCCGGTCCACCACGCCGATGTGGGCGGATTTGGCAGGGACGAAGGAGCCCATTTGGGCCATCAGGGTGATGAGGGCCACCTGACGCATATAGGTGGACTTACCGGCCATGTTGGGGCCGGTAATAATGGCGCACAGGTCGTCTCCGCCGTCCATATGGGTGTCGTTGGGGACAAAGGGCGTACCTTTCAGCACCTTTTCCACCACCGGGTGGCGGCCCTCCACAATGGTGAGAGCATCGGAGTCGTCCACCTGGGGCATACAGTAGCCGTTGGAAGCTGCCACAGTGGCCAGGGACATGAGCACATCCACCTGAGCCACGGCGGCGGCGGTGGCCTGAATGAGGTCCACCTGCTGACACACCAGCTCCTTGAGTTGGCAGAAGAGCTGATACTCCAGGGCGGTGACCTTGTCCTGGGCGGAGAGGATGGCGTGCTCCAACTCCTTTAATTCCTGGGAAATATACCGCTCGGCATTGACAGTGGTCTGCTTTCTGGCCCAGTCGGCGGGTACCAGGTCGATCTGGGACTTGGCCACCTCGATATAATAGCCAAAGACCTTATTGGACTTGACTTTCATGTTTTTGATGCCCGTCTGCTCCTTGGTGCGGGTCTCCAGCTCGGCCAGCTTCTCGGAGGCGTGGTCGATGAGGTCCCGCTGCTCGTCCACCTCGGGGCTGTACCCTTCCCGGATAAAGCCGCCCTCCCGGACGGAGAAGGGGAGCTTGTCGTCATCCTTCAGGGCACGGTCCAGCTCGTCTCGAAGCTGGGGCAGGTCGTCCAGCTGCTCCCGCAGATGGGAGAGCAGGGCGCTGGGGCAGTGGCTCAGCAGATCCCGGATGTGGGGCAGCTTGCCCAGACCGTTGGAGAGAGCAGCCAGGTCCCGGCTGCCCGCGGAGCCATAGACCACCCGGCCTACAAGGCGTTCCAGGTCGGTGACCTCCCGGAGAGCCAAAGACAGTTCCTCCCGGGTGATGGCATCCTCCACCAGGTCGCTGACCGCCTGCTGCCGCCGGGCGATCTGCACCGGAGAGAGAAGGGGGCGTTCCATCCAGCCCCGGAGAAGCCGCCCGCCCATGGCGGTTTTGGTCTTGTCCAGCACCCAGAGGAGGGAGCCCTTCTTGTCCTTGGACCGGAGGGTGGAGGTGAGCTCCAGAGTCTGCCGGGCGGTGAGGTCCAGCTCCATGAAGTTATTGGAGGTGTAGTAGGTAAAGGCGGCGATGTGCCCAAGGTCGGTCTTCTGGGTCTCATAGAGGTAGCTGAGCAGGCCTCCAGCGGCCCGGATGGCCGCCGTGTCCCCCTGGGGAACGGTATCAAGGCCGGTTTTGAACTGTCTGGTGACCAGGGCCTGGGCCTGCTCCGGGGCAAAGCGCTCCTCCCCGGAGCGCTCGCAGGAGCAGCTCAGCCGCTCCTTCAGGAATTCCACCAGCCCATCCGTCTCAAAGGCCAGAGGGGAGAGCACCGCCTCGGTGGGGTGGAAGCGGCCCAGCTCATTTTTCAGGTGGCTGAGCCCCTCCTCGCCAGCGGGGAGAGAGGTGGCGTACACCTCGCCGGTGGAGATGTCGCACAGGCACAGGCCGAAGCCCTCCTCCTGGGCGAAGACGGAGCAGATGTAGTTATTTTTGCTCTCCTCCAGCATGGAGGAGGCGATGACGGTGCCCGGGGTGATGACCCGGATGATGTCCCGGTCCACCAGTCCCTTGGCCAGAGCCGGGTCCTCAGTCTGTTCGCAGATGGCCACCTTGTACCCCTTGGCGATGAGCCGGGCGATGTAGCTGTCGCAGGAGTGGTAGGGCACCCCGCACATGGGGGTGCGCTCCTCCGGGGGCTTGTTCCGGTCCCGGGTGGTGAGGGTCAGGTCCAGCTCCTTGGACAC
>CALWOR010000015.1 GCA_944383205.1 uncultured Oscillospiraceae bacterium
GGGCGCCGGAACTCCTTGCAGGAGGGCTTTTTCAGCAAGCTGCAGTACTGTTCCCTCACGGAGAAAAAAAGGGGGGTCATTCCTTGAACCGAAAACTCAATCAGCTGTTTCAGCCCAGTTTCCGGCTGTATTTTATCTGCCTTATCCTCTTCGCCCTGCTCTCAGGCTTCTACTCCTGGGTGCTGGCGGCCTCGGAGCTGGTGATCGTAGCCTGTCTGGGCCTGTACAGCCGGGAGAGCGCCCGCCGCCGCCGCAAGGAGCTGAACAAATATCTGGACAGCTTCACCGGCACGGTGGACACCGCCACCAAGGACACCATGGTGAACTCCCCCCTGCCCATGGTCCTTTTCCGTCCCGAGAGCGACGACATCGTCTGGACCAACAACCGCTTTCTGGAGCTCACCGGGCAGCGGGAGCACCTCTTTGACGCCAAGCTCTCCGCCCTGATCCCCGACTTCGATACCCGCTGGCTCATGGAGGGCAAAAGTGAGTGTCCCGCCGAGGTGACCTACGGCAGCCGCCGCTTTCTGGTCTTCGGCCACCTGGTGCGCACCGGCGGACGCACCGGCGGCTTTCTGGCCACCACCTACTGGGTGGATGTCACCGAGTTCTGCCAGGTCCGGGACCAGTTCCTGGCCACCCGCCCGGTGGCGGCGGTGCTGCTCATCGACAACTACGAGGATCTGATGAAGAACCTCACCGAGAACGAGCGCTCCAACATCATGCTGGAGATCGACAACCGCCTGGACGCCTGGGTGGCCCAGACCGGGGGACTGCTCCGGCGGTATCAGCGGGAGCGCTATCTCTTCATCTGTGAGGAGCAGTATCTGACCAAGTTCGTGGAGGGAAAATTCGACATTCTGGACACCATCCACCAGGTGGTCAACCCCAGCGGCATCAACGCCTCCCTGTCCATCGGCATCGGCAAGGACGGGGACAGCTACCGGGAGCTCATCAACTTCGCCAATCTGTCCATCGACATGGCCCTGTCCCGGGGCGGGGACCAGGCGGTCATCCGCAACAAGTTCACCTTTGAATTTTACGGCGGCCGCTCCAAGGAGACGGAAAAGCGCACCAAGGTAAAAAGCCGGGTCATGGCAAACGCCCTGTCCTCCCTCATTGCCGACTCCTCCCAGGTCTTTATCATGGGCCACAAGTCCCCGGACAACGACGCGGTGGGCGCCGCCGCCGGCGTGTGCGCATTGTGCAGGAAAAACGGCGTTCCCGCCCACATCATCCGGGACCAGGGGAACACCCCCGCCCAGGAGCTCATTGACAAGCTCTCTCAGCTGCCCGAGTACCACGACGGATTTCTTCTGCCCCAGGATGCCCTGCTCATTGCCGACACCCGCTCTCTGGCGGTGGTGGTGGACACCAACCGCCCCGAGCAGGTCCAGGCTCCCGATCTGCTCCAGTCCTGCAACCGGGTGGCGGTCATCGACCACCACCGCCGTGCAGCCACCTATATCGAGGGGGCGGCCCTCAACTACCACGAGCCCTACGCCTCCTCGGCCAGCGAGCTGGTCACCGAGCTTCTGCAGTATATCATCGAGCCCAACCACCTGCTCCGTGCGGAGGCGGAGGCCCTGCTGGCGGGCATCGTTCTGGACACCAAGAACTTCACCATGCGCACCGGCGGGCGCACCTTTGAGGCCGCCGCTTTCCTGCGCCGCTCCGGTGCGGACACCGCCGAGGTGAAAAAGCTCTTCCAGAACGACCTGGCGGGCACCATTGCCAAGTATTCCATCATCCAGAACGCCAAGCTCTACCGTCAGCACATTGCCATTGCCGTGGCGGACAAGCCTGTGAACCGGGTCACCGCCGCCCAGGCCGCCGACGAGCTACTGAACATCATCGGCATCGACACCTCCTTCGTCCTCTCCCAGGACGGAGAGCGGGTGAACATCTCCGCCCGGTCCATGGGTGACACCAATGTGCAGGTCATTCTGGAGCAGCTGGGGGGCGGCGGCAACGCCGCGGCGGCTGGGGGCCAGGTGACGGGCAAGCCCATCGACCAGGTGGCCCAGGAGCTGTGCCGGGCCATCGACCGGTATCTGGAGTCCTGATTTCAAATGTTCCCTTGATCCATTGAGATCGTTAAAATTCTGATTTTGGAGGTAATACCCATGAAAGTGATTTTACAGCAGGATGTACGCGGCCAGGGCAAGAAGGGCCAGCTGGTGGATGTGTCCGACGGCTACGCCCGCAACTTCCTTCTGCCCAAGAAGCTGGCGGTCATCGCCACCGCCGAGAACCTGAACACCATGAAGCAGCAGGAGAAGGCCCGCAAGGCCCAGGAGGCCGCCGAGAAGGCCGAGGCCGAGGCCACCGCCAAGAAGCTGGAGGGCCTGATGGTGAAGATCCCTGCCAAGGCCGGCGAGGGTGGGCGGCTGTTCGGCGCCGTCACCGCCAAAGAGGTCTCCGAGGCCCTCTCCGCCCAGCACGGGGTGAACATCGCCAAGGCCAAGCTGGTGCTGGACGAGCCCATCAAGGCCTGCGGCGGTTACCAGATCAAGGCCAAGCTGGGCTATGAGATCGTGGGCACCGTCAATGTGATGGTGGTGGAGGCCTGAGCGGCCCAGGCCGGCGTTCCACGCCCAAGCCAGCATTTCTGATTTCCAATTCAAAACGAACGGGGGGATGACTACATGGCGCTGGAGGAGGAACAGCTGCTGCTCAAGCAGATGCCCCACTCTGTGGAGGCGGAGCAGGCAGTACTGGGCTCCATGCTCATCGACCCCCGGTGCGTGCCGGAGGTCATCGACAAGCTCAAGCCCGAGGACTTCTATATCAAGCAGAACGCAGAGATCTACGAGACCATCTACTCCATGTTCAACTACTCCCGCACCATCGACCCGGTGACAGTGCTGGAGCACATGAAGCAGAATGTGTACTATGATGATAACAACTCCCGCAGCTACCTGCTTCAGCTCATGGACACCACTCCCACCGCGGCCAATGTGGGGGAGTATATCAGCATTCTCAAGGACAAGAGCCTGCTGCGCCGGGTGGCCGAGGCCGCAAGCGATCTCACCGCCATGATCCAGCAGGGCACCGACACCGGGCAGGACATTCTGGAAGCGGCGGAGCAGCGGATCTACGCCATCCGCCAGGGCCGCTCGGCCCGGGGGCTCACCCCCATCTCCACGGTCCTCATCGATGTGTACGACCGTCTCAGCGAGCTGGCCGCCAGCGACAGCGCCATTCCCGGCCTGTCCACCGGCCTGCGGGACCTGGACCGGGCCATCTCCGGTCTCAACAAGTCCGACCTCATCCTCCTGGCCGCCCGGCCGGGCATGGGCAAGACCTCCATGGCCCTGAATATCCTGCTGGACGCGGGCAAGAAATCCGGGAAAAATGTGGCCTTCTTCTCCCTGGAAATGAGCCGGGAACAGCTTGCCCTGCGCCTGATTTCCAGCGAGTGCTTTGTGGACAACAAAAAGCTGGTCACCGGCAAGCTCACCGAGGAGGACTGGGAGAGCGTGGCCGCCGCCGCCGACTCCCTCAACCGCTCCATGATCCTCATTGACGACGACTCCTCGGTGACCGTGGCCGACATCAACGCCAAGTGCCGCCGGGTGGAAAACCTCGGGCTGGTGGTCATCGACTACCTGCAGCTGATGCAGTCCGCCGGAGGGAAGAACAGCCGCTCCGGGGAAAACCGCCAGCAGATCGTCTCGGACATCTCCCGCTCTTTGAAGATCATGGCCAAGGAGCTCAATGTGCCCGTACTGTGCCTCAGCCAGCTCTCCCGCGCCAACGAGAGCCGCACCGACAAGCGGCCCATGCTCTCCGACCTTCGTGAGTCGGGTGCCATCGAGCAGGACGCGGACATCGTTCTGTTCCTCTATCGGGAGGGGTACTACAACCGGGACACGGAAAACCCCAACCTGGCCGAGTGCATCATCGCCAAAAACCGCCACGGAGAGACCGGCACGGTCCAGCTCCAGTGGCAGCCGGAATTTACCACCTTCAACGACATGGAGTGGCAGCACAGCGAGTTCTGACCTCTCCCCCAATTCAGGCGGCAGCGGACCATCCCCACGCAGATGTCCCGGTGTTCTTCCTGTTCATTCTGCGTATGCCAAGGAGGTCCCCATGCTGAGATCCATGGAAACCTATATCCGGGAGCTGGCCCTCATCCCCCCGGGCAGCCATGTGCTGTGCGCGGTGTCGGGAGGTGCGGACTCGGTATGTCTGCTCCACGCCCTGTACCACCTGCGGGAGCAGCTCCCCTTTACCCTCTCCGCCGCCCACTATGACCATCAGCTCCGGGGAGAGGAGTCGCGCCGGGACGCCTGCTTTGTGGAGCAGTTCGTGGCCCTGTGCTGCGGGCCCCAGCGGCTGAAGGACGGCTCCCTTCTGCCCCCCGTGCGCCTCTACTCCGGCGGGGGGGATGTGGCCGCCCGGGCGGAGCTTCAGGGCACCGGCCTTGAGGAGACCGCCCGTGAGATGCGCTATGCCTTTCTCAGGGAGACCGCCCGGGAGGCGGGGGCCGATCTCATCGCCACCGCCCACACCGCCAACGACAACGCCGAGACCATCCTCTTCCACCTGGCCCGGGGCACCGGCCTGCGTGGGCTGGGGGGGATCGATCCCCGGCGTGAGGGCCTCATCCGGCCCCTGCTCACCACCACCCGGCAGGAGGTGGAGGACTACCTCTTTCACTACGCCCTGCCCCATATGGAGGACAGCTCCAACCAGGATGACAGCTTCACCCGCAATCGCATCCGCCACCAGATCATTCCCGTGCTGGAGGATATCTCCCCCGGCTTTCTCACCCGCATGACCCAGACCGCCGCCCAGCTCCGGGCGGATGAGGCCTGCCTCACCGACCTGGCCCGCCAGCTCTCCGACCGGGCACAGATCCGGGAGGAGGGCCTGTCCATCGAAGCCGCTCCCCTGGCCCAGGCCCCCGCCCCCGTGGCCTTCCGGGCCATCCGGCTGCTGCTGGGACAGATGTGGGATGGAGACCAGAACTGCGGCAGCGCCCACCTCACCGCCGTGTGGAACCTGTGCCGGGAGGACGACCCCTCCGCCCAGGTCCACCTTCCCCACAACTGCGTGGCCCGGCGGTGCTACGGCCGCCTTCTGCTCCAGCCCAGGCTGGGTCCCATCCCACTGGAGCCGGGGCTGCTCCCCCTTCCCGGCCATCTGGAGGCCGGTCCCTGGGAGATCCGCTGCCAGGCCGGGACCTATGAGGGCCAGGATCAGGGGCCCTGGGACTTCTGGCTCAGCCGCGAGGCCGCCGGACTGCTGTCCGTGCGTCCCAGGCGCACCGGCGACCGGCTCACCCTTCCCGGGCGGCTGGGCAAAAGCGTGAAAAAATGGATGATCCAGGAGAAGCTCCCCCGCTTTCAGCGGGACGCCCTTCCTGTTTTTGAGTGCGGCGGCGCGGTGGCCGCCGTGGCCGGGCTGGGCCCGGACCGGGCCTTTGCTCCCCACGAGGGACAGGGGGCCTGGCATATCACCGTCACCCCCATCAAATAACGATTTTCTCCTTTGAAGTGAGAGATAATGGAAAGGAATGAAGGCGCATATGTTGGAACAGGATATTCAGGAGGTTCTTTTCACGGAAGAACAGCTGAAGGCCCGGGTAAAGGAGATCGCCCGGGAGATCGAACAGGACTACCGGGGCAAGGAGATCATGCTCATCAGCGTGCTCCGGGGCTCTTTTATCTTTATGGCCGACCTGTGCCGGGCCATTGACCTGCCCTGCACCCTGGACTTCATGTCCGTGTCCTCCTATGGAAAGGGCACCACCTCCAGCGGCCAGGTACAGATCACCAAGGACCTGTCCGAGGACATCACCGGCCGCCATGTCATTGTGGTGGAGGACATTCTGGACAGCGGCAACACTTTGAGCTACCTGCTTAAAATCCTTCAGCACCGCCATCCCGCCTCCATCCGCCTGTGCACCCTGCTGGATAAGCCCGACCGCCGGGTGAAGCCGGTGGAGGTCCACTACTCCGGCTTTACCATTCCCGACGCCTTTGTGGTGGGCTACGGACTGGACTACGCGGAAAAGTACCGCAACCTGCCCTACATCGGCATTGTAAAGCCTGAGGTATACGGCGGGTAAGAAAGGATTTTTGCCTATGAGACGCTTTTCCCCCCGGGACATCACCATGTACCTTCTGCTGGCGGTGCTGCTGTTTTTCACCTTCTCCGCCCTGCAGCAGATGGACAGGGGTGACGCCCCCATCTACAGTGACATCCGAACCCTCTTCGTTCAGGAGAAGGTGTCCTACTTTGAGCTGAAGGACAACACCCTCACCCTGGTCCTCCGGGGGGAGGACGGCACCTCCTCCACCCTGGCCTACCATGTGGCAGACCCCGACTGGCTCTACCAGGACCTCCACGAGCTGTGGGAAAGCCAGCAGAACGCCGGGCTTCTCCGCTATGACCTGCCCCAGGGGATCGAGGGCTCCTGGTGGTACAACCTTCTGCCCTATCTGGTAGCTGCGGCGGTGCTGGCCTTCTTCTGGTATCTGATGATGCGCCAGCGCGCAGGTGCTGCCGGGGGCGGCGGGGCCCCCGGTACCTCCCGGTTCGGCCACGCCCGGACCCGCACCCTCTCCGACCAGGCCAAAAAGGTCACCTTTGACGATGTGGCCGGGGCCGACGAGGAAAAGGAGGAGCTCCAGGAGATCGTGGAGTACCTCCGGGACCCCCAGAAGTTTTCCAGCCTGGGTGCCCGCATCCCCAAGGGCGTACTGCTGGTGGGTCCTCCGGGCACCGGCAAGACCCTCATCGCCAAGGCGGTGGCCGGCGAGGCCGGAGTCCACTTCCTGTCCATCTCCGGCTCCGACTTTGTGGAGCTCTATGTGGGCGTAGGCGCCAGCCGGGTGCGGGACCTCTTCGACCAGGCCAAGAAGGAGGCCCCCGCCATCGTCTTCATCGACGAGATCGACGCTGTGGGCCGCCAGAGAGGCGCCGGCCTGGGCGGCGGACATGACGAGCGGGAGCAGACCCTCAACCAGCTGCTGGTGGAGATGGACGGCTTCGGCTCCAACGAGGGGGTCATCGTCCTGGCCGCCACCAACCGACAGGACATCCTGGACCCCGCTCTGCTGCGCCCCGGGCGCTTTGACCGTCAGATCTATGTGGGACTGCCCGACATCAAGGGCCGGGAAGCCATTTTGAAGGTCCACTCCAAGCAGAAGCCCCTGGCCGAGGATGTGGATCTCAATCAGGTGGCCCGGGCCACCGCCGGCTTTACCGGGGCCGACCTGGAAAATCTCCTCAACGAGGCCGCTCTGCTGGCCGCCCGGGAGGATCAGCGCTTCATCACCATGACCGACCTACACAGTGCCATGATGAAGGTCATCGCCGGTCCCGAGAAGCGCAGCCGTGTGGTCACCGACCACGCCAGGAAGCTCACCGCCTATCACGAGGCGGGCCATGCGGTGGTCATTCACGAGCTGAAGACCCAGGATCCCGTCCACCAGATCACCATCGTGCCCCGCGGCCCCGCCGGAGGCATGACCATCTCCCTGCCCGCCGAGGATAAGTCCTACCTGTCCCGCAAGGAACTGGAGGAGCGCATTGCCGTGTGCCTGGGAGGCCGTGTGGCCGAGCAGATCGTCCTGGGAGACATCTCCACCGGGGCCTCCAGCGACATCCAGAAGGCCTCTCAGATCTCCCGTGCCATGGTCACCAAGTATGGTATGAGCGAGAAGCTGGGCACCATCGCCTACGGCAATGAGAGCGACGAGATCTTCATCGGCCGCTCCATGGCCCAGGCCCGCACTTATTCCGAGGAGGTGGCCGGCCTCATCGACCAGGAGGTCAAAGCCATCGTGGACCGGGCCTACCGCCAATGCGAGGAGATCCTCTCCCGGTGCCGCCGGGAGCTGGAAATTACCGCCCGGTACCTGCTGGATCACGAGACCATGGAGGCCGAGGTCTTTGCCAAGGTCTTTGACGACCCCGGCGCCGAGGAATTCGCCGACTATCAGGAAGCGTAAAAAACACCCGTTTTGCCCATGGCAAAACGGGTGTTTTCTTATACATATCCGTACATTCCCCGGACCGACACCTCTCCGGCGGACAGGGCCTTCCGCTCCCCGTCGGGCAGCTCCACCACCAGACGGAACTGGTCGTCCACCTCCACAGCCCAGGCCTCCTGCCGGGAGACGGGGGTGATGAGCTGTACCTGGTGGCCGGGGGTGATGCAGTCGGAGCGGTACTTTTCCAGATACTCCCCCTTGTTTTCCGGGAAGCCCCGGTAGGCCCGGTCCAGGGCCAGAATCACCTGGGCGGCCAGCTCTGAGCGGCGCACGGTTTTCCCCAGCTGTTGGGCCAGCGAGGTGGCTATATCCCGGATCTCGGGAGAGAAGTCCTCGGGCTGGTGGTTCACATTGATGCCGATGCCGGGGATCAGATATTCCAGGGCGTTGCTCTCGCTCTCCAGGCCCAGCTCGGTAAGGATGCCCACCAGCTTCTTTCCCCCCAGGATGATATCATTGGTCCATTTGATCTGGGGACGGACCCCGCAGGCAGCCTGGATGCCGTCGCACACCGCAACCGCCGCCCAGGCGGTGAAGTCGGTGACCTCCCCCGGGTCCAGCCTGGGGCGCAGAAGGGCGGAGAGGTAGAGTCCGCAGCCCTTGGGGGACTGAAAGCTGCGGCCCAGCCGCCCCCGGCCTCCGGTCTGCTCGTCGGAGATGACCACCAGGCCCTCCGCCGCCCCGGCCATGGCCTGCCGCTTGCACTCGGTGTTGGTGGAGTCCACCGTGTCCAGACACAGCAGTTCCCGCCCCACCAGGCAGCCCGCCAAAGGCCCGGACAGCTCCCCCGCCCGCACCAGGTCGGGCCCCTGCTCCAGGCGGTAGCCCCGGTTGGGGGCGGAGGAGATCACATATCCCTCCTGACGCAGGCCCTCTATGGCCTTCCAAACCCCCGCACGGCTGATACCCAGGGTCCGGCTCATGGCCTCCCCTGAAAGATATTCTCCCTGCCGCTCCCGCAGCAGGGACAGTACAGTTTCCCGGCTCATGGCTTCGCCTCCCACATTCGTTGCTTAAATTATACGAAAGTTCCCCCGCCTCGTCAACCGCCCGCCAAATCCTCGGGGTAAATTTTTCTTTTTCAGCTCAGTTTTTCTGTGTATTTTGTATAAAATATACCGGCTTATAATTGACTTTTTCTGTAAATATTGTATAATATAGGTAGTGATTGGAGGAATGCCTATGGAGCTGGACCACAGTCCCTGGCTGGAGGGAGCGAGGCTCACCGGAGTGGTGGGCCACTTCGGCACGGGAAAGACGGAGCTGGCCGTCAATATGGCCCTGGCTCTGGCCGGTCGGGGGAGGCGGGTGGCCCTGGCCGATCTGGACATCGTGGACCCCTATTTCCGCTCCCGGGAATGCCGGCAGGTGCTGGAGGGACGGGGGGTGGCGCTCATCACCAGCTCTCAGGCCTGCGCCGACGCCGATGTCCCCGCCGTTCCCGCCCAGGTCCAGGCCCTCTTTGAGCCCCAG
This sequence comes from uncultured Oscillospiraceae bacterium, assembly GCA_944383205.1. GTDB lineage: Bacteria > Bacillota > Clostridia > Oscillospirales > Oscillospiraceae > Lawsonibacter. Next base: position 9,486 of record CALWOR010000015.1, read on the forward strand.
GGGGGCTTCGGCATTCTGGATCTGGGGGGCGACGCCTCCGGAGTGCGGGTACTGGCCCGGTTCCGCCGGGGCTTTCTCCAGGCTGGGGGCCGCCTTCTCTGTGTAGTCAACGGCAGCCGCCCCCTGTCCGACACGGCGGACAAGGCCCTCTCCTATCTGGAGCAGATCCAGGCCGCCGCGGGCCTCCCCATAGACGGCCTGGTGAACAACACCCATCTGTGTGACCGGACCCGGGAGGAGGACATTCTATTTGGAGCGGAGCTTGCCCGGGAGGTCTCCCGCCGGACGGGAATCCCCCTGGTGTGCCACATGGTCCGAAGGGAGCTCATTTCCCGGCTGCCCCCCATGGACGAGCCGGTCTTTCCCATCACCCTGTACATGAAAAAGCCCTGGGAATAACTGCCCGAAAAAAGGAGGTCTTTACCGTGGCCATCCACCTGTTTTTTGACCGGGATCTCTGCAAGGGATGCCAGCTGTGCGTCTCCCTGTGCCCCAGGCACATTCTCGCCCTGGACAGCGCCCCCAACGCCAAGGGGTACCGCCCGGTCTGCTGTACCGACGAGAGCGCCTGTGTGGGCTGTGCCAGCTGTGCCAGGATCTGTCCGGACTCGGTCATCACCATCACCAAGGATTAAGGAGGGATGCGGGATGCGCAAGCGAGAAATCTGGAAGGGGAGCGAAGTCATTGCCGAGGCGGCCATCCGGGCGGGCTGCCGGTGCTTCTTCGGCTACCCCATCACCCCTCAAAACGAAATTCCTGAGTATATGTCCCTGAAAATGCCCCAGGCGGGGGGCGTGTTCGTCCAGGCCGAGTCGGAGCTGGCCGCCATCAACATGGTCTACGGGGCAGCCGCCTCGGGGATGCGGGCCATGACCTCCTCCTCCTCTCCGGGCATCAGCCTGAAGCAGGAGGGGATCAGCTACCTGGTGGGGGCCCAGCTCCCCGCCGTCATCGTCAATGTGATGCGGGGCGGACCGGGCCTGGGGTCCATCCAGCCCTCCCAGGGGGACTACTACCAGGCTACACGGGGAGGCGGCAATGGGGACTACCGCACCCTCACCCTGGCCCCCGCCACCCTCCAGGAGGCGGCGGACCTGATGGGGGAGGCCTTTGACATCGCCGACACCTACCGCAATCCCGTCATGGTACTGGTGGACGGCCTCATCGGCCAGATGATGGAGCCCATCGTCTGGGAGGACCGGCCGGGACGGACTCTCCCCACCAAGGTCTGGGCCGCTCAGGGCCGCCGTGGCCGGGACCACAACAACTTTGTCACCTCCCTCTACATGGACCCCGCCGACTGCGAACAGCATAACCTGGCCCTGGCGGAGAAGTACGCCGCCATGGAGGCCAATGAGTGCCGGTGGGAGGAGCTGATGACCGACGACGCCCGGCTCATCCTGGTCTCCTTCGGCACCCCCGCCCGGGTAGCTGAGACCGCCATGAGAAACCTCCGCCAGGAGGGGCTGAAGGTGGGGCTGCTGCGGCCCATCACCCTGTGGCCCTTCCCGGGCAGGCGCCTGGGGGAGCTGGCGGGAGAGGACCATGTGAAGGGCTTTCTGGATGTGGAGATGAACCTGGGCCAGATGCTGGACGATGTTAAGCTGGCGGTAAACGGCAGCAAGCCTGTACAGTTCTACGGCCGCTGCGGCGGGGCCATTCCCCATGTGGCCGAGGTGCAAGAGGCCGCCCGCCGGGCCCTGGAGGAGGTGGAGTGAGATGACCGTCATCTACGAGAAGACCAGGGGACTTCAAAACACTCCCCTGCACTACTGCCCCGGCTGCGGCCACGGCATCGTCCACAAGCTCATCGGGGAGTCCCTGGACGAGCTGGGGCTGCTGGACACCGCCGTGGGTATCTGCCCGGTGGGCTGCGCCGTGTTCGCCGGCAGCTACTTCTCCTGCGACTGTATCGAGGCCGCCCACGGCCGGGCCCCCGCCGTAGCCACGGGGGTAAAGCGGACCCATCCGGACCAGTGTGTGTTCACCTACCAGGGGGACGGGGACCTGGCCTCCATCGGGACCGCCGAGATCGTCCACGCCGCCATGCGCGGGGAGAAATTCACCACTATTTTTATCAACAACGCCATTTATGGCATGACCGGGGGACAGATGGCCCCCACCACCCTGGTGGGCCAGAAGGCCACCACCGCCCCCGACGGCCGCGACCCGGCCACTGCCGGCTGGCCCATCCGCATGGCGGAGATGCTCTCCACCCTGGAGGGTCTGGTCTACGCCCACCGGGTGTGCGTGGTGGACATTCCCCACCTGAACGAGGCCAAAAAGGCCATCAAGCGGGCCTTCCAGCTCCAGATGGCAGGGGCTGGCTTCACCTTTGTGGAGGTCCTCTCCCCCTGCCCCACCAACTGGGGGATGGAGCCTCTGGAGGCCAACCGCTGGCTTATGGAGCACATGGCCGCCTACTACCCTCTGGGGGTCATCAAGGATATGGGAGGTGAGCCGGGATGAGGAAGGAGATCATTCTCGCCGGCTTCGGGGGACAGGGCGTCATGTCCATCGGGAAAAACCTGGCCGAGGCCGGTGTGGAGGAGGGGCTGGAGGTCTCCTGGGTCCCTTCCTACGGCCCCGAGATGCGGGGGGGCACCGCCAACTGCACCGTCATCCTCACCGACGAGCGCATCGGCGCCCCCCTGGTGGACCACCCCACCGAGATTGTGGTGATGAACCGGCCCTCTCTGGCCAAATTTGAACCCATCCTCCGGCCCGGAGGCACCGCCTTCATAAACAGCAGCATGATCCCCGAGCCGGTGAGCCGCACCGACATCCGGGCCGTCTATGTCCCCTGCGACCAGATCGCCCAGGAGCTGGGCAGCCCCAAGGTGGGCAACATGGTGATGCTGGGGGCCTGTGTGGCCGCCGTGGGCGTGCTGAAGCCCCAGACCATCGAGGAGATGATCCGCGCCATGTTCACCGGAGAGAAGGCCAGGCTGCTCGCCCTGAACCTGGAGGCCTTCCGCCGGGGGATGGCCTGCGGATAGTGTTCCCACAGAGAAAAAGGGACCTGTTTCCCAAGGGAAACAGGTCCTTTTTTCATATCCTTTTATGGAAGTGAGCTGCGCTCCCGGTCTGCAGTCAGTCCGTCAGCCCTCCCGGGCATCCATCTCCATGCGGCGGAATCGCTTCTCCTCCTCCTCAAGCCGCCGGGCCGCTTCCAGCTCGGCCCTGGCCGCGGCCAACTCCTGGTGGGCTCTAGCAAGCCTCTGCTGGCCGGCCTGGACCCGCTGCATTGACTCTTCGGTGTAGAGATTTTCCGGTCTGGCAGCGTTTATGGAGATCCCTGTCATAATATCCGTGGCCATCCCCACCTCATTCTCGGCACTGTCTACCCTTTCCTGGAGCGAGAGGACCTCCGTCTCCGCCCGTATGCCCAGCAGCTCCGCGGTGTGCAGCAACTCCTCAGAACCATTCACATAATAGTTCACTCCGACATAACATCTGAGGAGTTTTATGGTGTTCTCGATCTCTTTTTTTAAAAATTCCTTTGCCTCCTCCAGATCGTTGTACCGTTTGCCTATGATCCGCATCACCCGCTCCTGCAGCATGGGGTGGAACTGCGGCTGCTCCTCATATACATTCTTGTAAACTTTTACTGCTCCCGCCTCTACCACCAGATTTTCCAGGGTACCCACAGCGCGGTAGAGGTGATGATAAAGACGCTCTATGGCATCTCCATGCTGCTGGTAGGCCTTTACATTCCTATCGATGTCCTCTCTTATATCGGCCAGGCGGAAGAAATCTCTCATACTGTACACCATCGTCCTGGGCGGCAGGTCAATGTCGCGATACCGTTGGTCATACCTTCTCAGGATCTCCACATTGGACGAGCGCACATCTTCCCTCATCTGGCGGGTACTGCTTATCGTCTCCTCTGTCAGTGCCATCAGCCTGTCCCTGTTCTCCTGAAGGCTGTTTTGGAACTGCTCCCGATCCTGCCCGGCCGCCTCTCGGGCCTGCATGGCCCGGCCCGCGTCCGGGTTGTAGCTCCCGTCCGCATTGATCCCTTTGGCCGCCAGACATCCGGTCAGTCTGGCTTCAAAGCTGTCAAACATGGACATCTTGTTGTCCAGCAGCAGCCGCAGATCTCTGTCCAGCACCTGGTCAAAGAAGGGCCGGTTGTTGGGGTCGTTCATGAGAAGGCGCATGGAGCGCATCTTCTCCAGCTTCTGGTACATCTCGCCGGTGTGGTACTCCAGATACTCGTTGGTGAACATCCAATCATGGAACTCCATGCCCAGGATCTCATGGGTTGCACGGTCGAGGAACTGCTCCCGCTCCTGCTGATCGTCAGAGAGGAAGCGGCGGATGACTTCGGCATCCATGGCGTCCCGCTGGGTGTTGTCGGTCAGCAGGCCGGACTTGTGGCCCTGCAGGAACCCCTTGATGGCGTTGGGGTCCTTTCCCCTCTCCACCACTTCCTGGTACCACTTCCCCTTTTTGACTGCATTGATCTCCTTGTTCCGGGCGGTGATCTGCTGATTCATGGCATAGGAGATGTGATCGCCCACACTGGTGTGCTTCCGGGCCTTTTCCGTTCCCTTTCTGATTTCTCTGCGCCGCTTATAGCCGTCCTGAACGGGGGGCAGCTCCACTACGGGGACGCCCTCCGCCGTCTGGGCGGCCCGGGCAGGAGCCAGCTGTTCTCCGACCGCGCGGCGCATCCGCCGGTTCTCTTTGTCCCGCTCCTTGAGGCGAATGACATAATCGATCCGCCACTGGACCGGGTCCATCCCCCGGGGCACATCCCACGCCCTGTTCTCATCCAGCGCTTCCCTTCTCCGCAGGGTGTCCCTGTCATAATTTCTCCTATGCTCCTCTTCGAACCGTTCCGGGTCCTCTCTGGCCAGCTGCTGCATACGCAGCTCCTCTTCCCGCCAGTGCTGCTTCTGCATGGGTTCCTCCTCCCGGCGGCGCTGTTCCTCCTGGCGGCGCTGTTCCTCCTGCTGACGCAGTTCCTCCTGCCGGCGCAGCTCCTCTTGGCGGCGCAGCTCCTCCTGGCGCTCTCTCTCCTTCTGCTGGAGATACTGCGCTTCATTCTGGATGTAATGGCACATGCCCGTTTCCTCCTGACGCTCCATATATATTCCCGGCGCGGAACCCTGCCTGGCCTTCCGCGCCCCGTCTTTTACAGCTTCCCGACACTGGGGCACGCCCTCCTCAGACCGTGAACCAGAACCGATAGGCAAAGGAGATGGGCGCGGCTTCTGGCAGCAGCGACTCCACCAGGGCCGCCGAGCTGAGGTTGACCGCCTGCACCAGCACCACCGTCTCCGGCGGATACTTTTTCATCGCTCTTGCCAGGGCGGTGCGGAGCAGTCTGGGCAGCAGGGTGCTGTCCTGGCTCCGGGACCACACCCCGGACAGGGTCAGTCCCCCCTTCCAGCCGGTATCTGCCACCACATAGGCCTGGACCGCGCCGTCCTTCTCATAGACCAAGCTCACATCACGGTCCACCTGAGGATCGCTCATTCCTCCCTCGGGCATGGGGGCATGGGCGGCTTCGGCCTCCCGCTCCAGGGCGGCCAACACCTTATCACTGAGCTGAGCAAAGCTCGTCCCCACCGCTTCCCCCTTGGGCGTCAGAAGGGGGGACTCGGCCGCCTTCCCCAGAGTGGTGCGGTAGATGTTCTCCCCCAGGTCCTCCTCCAGGCAAAAGCCCACCGCCTCCAGAAAACGGAACAGGCTCAGGTGCTCCTCCCGGGTGGCGGCAAACTGGATGGTCATACCATCGGCCTGCCCCTTCAGCAGCCAGACCAGGGTCGCCATCATCCGGTGGCCGCCCCCTCTCCGACGATACTTCGGGGCCACATACAGGGAGGCAATCCGAAACCAGCCATCCTCCAAGTATCCGGCCAGGGCGCCCGCTGCCACATCGCCCTCACTCAGCCCCAGCGCCGTTACCGGTTCATCCTCCTCCAACGCCTGGGCCACCCAGGGCAGCAGCAGCGTACGGAACACACCCAGGTTCTCCCGGGTCAACAAGCCAATTTCCATCTGAAAAGCCTCCGTTTCATCAATGAGGTGCGGGAAAGGTCCTCTGCGGGCGCTCCCCCATTTTGCAATGCTATGATGCCAATGTTCAACTGCCTTAAGCGCTCCATTTTTTCAGCGGGGCCCTGCACTTTCAGCAGGCGTAATAGACAAAGTGCTCCTTCCGGGGCGGGGCGGGGGGCAGCTCCCCCTCGGGGTACCCCAGGATACAGTAGCCGATGCCCTCGTACTCCCCTTCAATGCCCAGATCCTTCAGGATCTGTTTGCCCTCTTCGCTCTCAAAGGTCTCCCTGGCCCGGTGGATCCAGCAACTGCCCAGCCCCAGGGAGTGGGCGGCCAGCATCAGGTTGCCCATAATAAGGCTCCCGTCGTACACATGAGTGGGCCAGCCCTTCTCGGCCAGCACCGCCACCACCGCCGGAGCGCCGTAGAAGGGATCGAACCCCTCCTCCCAGCCGCCGATCTTCCGGTTCATCTCGGACAGCCGGTCCCGCAGCTCCCGGTCGGTAATGGCCACGATGATGCCCGCCTGGTGGCCCTTACCGCTGGCGGCGTAGGTCCCGGCCAGGATCACCTGGTCCATGAGCTCCCCGGGCACAGCCCTGCTCTGGTACTTGCGAATGCTCCTTCTGGTAAGCATATGTTCGATCACAGCGTTCATTGTATGTTCCTTCTTTCCTTCAGTAGTCCCTGTCAGCAGGGGTAATCGGTCAAGCCCAGCAGCTTTCCCGTTTTCAGATACTCGATACGCAGGGCCTCGAAAATGCTCCTGCGGGTGACCGGCGTCCCCGCCGCCGCCGCGGCGTAGGCCGCCGAAACGGCCACCGACTTGATGCTGCTGCCGGAAAACTCAAATTTCTCCGCCAGCTCCCCGAAGCTTACTCCCTTGTCCAGGGGCAGTTCCCTGGGGAAGACCGTCTCCCAGATGCGCTGACGGGTGGCCTTGTCCGGCATGGGCACATGGATAAAATAGGTCATGCGCCGGCGGAAGGCCTCATCAAAATTCCGGGCATTGTTGGTGGCCAGCACAGTGATGCCCGGGAATTGCTCGATGCGCTGGAGGAGGTAGGCCGTCTCCACATTGGCGTACTTGTCCTTGGAGTCCCCCACCTCGGTGCGCTTGGAGAATAGGGCGTCGGCCTCGTCAAAAAACAGGATGCAGTTCACTCCGTCGGCGGTGTCAAAGAGGCGGCCCAGATTTTTCTCCGTCTCGCCGATGTACTTGTCCACAATCTGGGACAGATCTACCCGGAACAGGTCCAGCCCCACCTCTCTGGCCAGCACCTGGGCTGCCATGCTCTTGCCCGTGCCCGGCGGGCCGTACAGGAGCACCGAAATCCCCTGTCCATAGGGCAGGCGGCGGGAAAAGCCCCAGCTCTCGTTCACCTGATAGCGGTACTGGATGCGGGTACAGGCGCTGCGCAGCATGGCCGAGGACTCCTCAGGCAGCTGCAGGTCCTCCCACCGGAAGGCGGAGGGCAGGTGCTGGGCAAGGCTCCCCAAGCGGCTTCTGGCCTGCTCCCGCATGGCCAGGGCGGCCTGATCCAGGCCCTCCCCCCCCTTTTCCCGGGACATGGTCCGGGCCAGTGCGATGATCTCCGAGGGGTCCAGCCGGTAGCGACCGGCCAGGGCGGCCAGCTCCCCGGGGGAGAAGGGCTCCCCGGTCCCCCGGCGGCCGAACTGCTCCCAGAAGGCATAGCGGTCCCTGCCCGTGGGCATGGTAAACTCCAGGGACTGCACCTGGGCCCCCACATTCCGGAGGATGTCCCAGGGTCGATCTCCGCACAGGACCACCAGGGGGAAGTACCGCCCCAGCAGCCTGACAGCCTTCCGCGCCAGCGCCCGGACCTCCGGCCGGTCCACGGCCAGCCGGTCCAGACAGGGAACAAAGCCGTTGACCAGGCACCGCAGGGCCACCCTGCTCAGCAGTCTCTCTTCCTCTCCCAAAAGGGACTCTCCGTCCACCTCCAGAACGGAGAGCTGGAGCCGCCCGGCCATCTGGGACAGGGCGAAGCTCTTCCCCCGTCCGCTGGGGCCGAAGAGGTAGAGCACTCCCCTGCCCTCCCCCGAGGTCAGCGCCCGCTCCATAAAGGCGGCGCCGGTACGGATCTTGTCCTCGTTCCACAGCACCCTCTCGCCGCTTCCCCGCACTACCCGGGTCTCCAGGTCGTCCAGCCCGGCCAGCTCCACCCCGGTGACCAGATAGACCAGCTCCCTGGACGCCGCCAGGGGCCGGGCCAGGACGGAGCGGCCGGCGTCGTTCTGCCAGTCCACCAGCAGCAGCTCGTTAATGGGCCGGTGCCGGTCCAGCATGGCATAGACCTCCCCCTGGGAGACCTCTCCCATCAGAGAATAGAGGTCCCAAGCCAATCCCAGGGTCGCCCGGGTACATTTCACATCGTCCTGGAGAAAGGCAAAGCTCTGCTCAAAGCGTCGGTCCAGGTCGGGGCACAGGGCCAGCAGCAGACAGAAGCCCTCAAATTCCCCCAGACCGAAGCGCCGGACCAGGGACAGGGCAGGCAGGGGGACTCCATGGCTCCGGGAGGCCGCCACCCGGGCGCGGATGTGCTCCGCCGCCCGCTCCGCCTGCGGCAGGCGCTCTGTATACCCCATTCCCCGGCTTCTGGCTTCCAGTGCCTGGAAGAAGTCCTCCTCCCGCACCGTCAGTCCCCGGGTACTGTAGGGACTGTCCTCATTGTGGTTGATCTCCCCATAGGCCAGACACAGCAGGCTCACCAGCCGCAGCAGATCGTCATTCAGCTCCTCCTGGCCGGAATAGGGCCGGTCCGGGGGCGTCTCCCCAAGAAAGCGCAAAAACAGATTCTCCTGCTGTCCTTCCATGGCCGCGCCTCCTTTCCGCAATATCGTTACCTGGCTTTATTATAGCGGTTTCTCCCTCTCCCCGCAACGGGCACAGGAGGCAAGCTTTCTAAAATATTTCTAAAATTTGGGTCATCCCCCGGCTTTATTGTTTTCAAGGGGCATTTTATCATGTATAATGTTATTATTCTATTCGTCGGCCCATATCTCAAGCGGAGGAGATGATACGCCTATGCCGGGACCCGCCAGTTCCTTTGACACCTACAAATCTGATATTATGAACCGCCCTGCTGACAAGCGCGCTGCAGCCGCAGAGCGGCACCTTGACCTTCTGACCCAAATGCGCTCCAGCCTTCAGCAGGAGTTCATTACCCGGTTGGAGGGGACACATCGGATCATGGGAAATTCCCGCAGCTATCAGAGCATCCTTGACACATTAAAGGCAATCGAATCCATCATGGACACCAGCATCACCGCAAATACCGAGGCCTATGTCCGGGAATATCTCACCGCCACCTATGCCCAGCTCATACAGCAGTGCGACGAATATCTGGCCTCCCACAGCGGCCGCCGCTATACCAGCGTGGGAAAGCGCCGGGTCATTCTGGTCCGCGCCCTGAAAAAAAAGGCAGATGATGAAGCCCAGCTGCTCATGGAGCGGCTGGACTCCACCCCCTCCTTTGACAGCGGACTCACCCTGCGCCAGCTTTTTGCCGGGATGCGTCCCCTGCAGGCGATAACCGCTCAGCCCAAGAACTTTACCCTTCCCAAGGCTCCTGTCCAGCCCCAGGCGGCAGAGCCCGACCAGGACGCCTCCGACGCTGAGGTGGAGGCAGCGGAGCAGACCGCCCAGGCCGCCGCTGACGAAGCGTCCGCCCAGGCCGGACCCGAGGCACAGCCCAAGGCGGCGGCCGCTGCAGCAGCCGCCGAGGCCGCTTCAAAGCCCCAGGGGACAGCCAGTCCGGAGGCACTGGCAGCGGCTGCCCTTGCCGGAGCGGTGGCGGCCGGTGAGGAGGGCGCGTCTTTCTCCGTCTCTGAGGCAAGCACTACCACCACTGCCGCTGCCGCCACTGCTGCCGCCGAAGCCACTACCGCCCCCGCTGCCGCCGAGGCCGCTTCCACAACCGCCTCGACCACCACACCCCAACCGGAGCAGGTCGCCGCGGCAGCCGCCGCAGCTGCGGAACAGGCGGAAAAGGCCGGTGTCTCCCCTGAGCAGGCCTCCAAGGAGGTGCTGCGGAAGGTGCCGGCCCCGGATCACATGGCATCTCTCCGCTTTTTCCGGGAGGAGATCCAGAGGGAAGCGGACCTGGATGAAAACCGCAAGGCCATTTTTGAGATCATGCTGGAGCAGGTGGAGCGGGCCGTTCAGCGCAGAGAGGACACTCTGTGCGGCGATCTGCTGAACCGGGTCATCGCCCTGTGCAGCGAAAATGCCGATGTCCCATCACTGGCCGCCCTCAGCCAGGTCTGCGCAGACTTTAAATCGGCCAGGCAGCTGACCGGTTCCGATGTAACTCTGTTACAGCGCTCCTCCCCCCATGAGCTCCCCACCGCTTACCCTGGGGACGACCAGGCTCAAATCGCTTTTCCGGAATACCGGCATCTGGATCCGGCTGTGGTGCGTTATCTGGCCCAAAATCTCTCCTTTAACCGCGACAAAAAGGCAGAACAGCTGTATGGTCAGGATATGTCCGGAACGCCTTCACAATATGGCGCAGCGTTCGGCTATGTTCAAACGGACAATTCCGGTCACATCAACGCCTATTTAAGGCAAAACGCTGCGTCAACATTCCGCCCCTCGTCCGCTAACCCCCCTCCGGCTCCGATCCCCTTTGCCTCTCTGCGCACCATCGGTTTGATGGACCAGGCTACCAGTTCCTACCGTCTGCCATGGAAAACACGACTGCACCGCATGGTCAAAACCACCTTTCTGGAACAGTACTTCGGTATCCCGGAGGGAGATAACATATCTTATACCGGTCAGGCGGTCAAAACCATCAACGAGCGGGCCGGTACCATTATCAACGATCCAACTATCATGTCCACAGGCTTTTATGTCGACCTCATGTTCGCCACCTATCCTGTCATGCTGACCCTCCTGTGTGATGAAGGAACCCCCGTCTTTCCCAGCCGCAATATGGCGGAAGGCGAGATCGTTCTGGGGCGGGGCACCAGCTACATGATTCTCAGCGCCATCGCCCACACGGACGCCAATCCTCTCAATGTCCCCAGCGCCCATCTGAGGACCTTCGACCAATACAGCACAGGCTATGAGGGAAATCTTCAGACAAATTCTCTGGAAATCTTTGCAAAAGTCCTCCCCACAAAAGAACCCGAACGCAGCCTTTCCCAATCCGACCAAAAATTCCAGGCCTTTCAGCAGAAACAGACGGCCTATGTACCACGATTTCAGGGAGATCACGGGGATGAAGTCCATCGAAATGCCTATCTGGCCATGGCCAGAGCCGACCAGGCCAGCCTCACCGAAGCGGAGGCCGCCGCCATGGACGAATATACCAACGATTCCGGTGCCATCAACAGTCGTATGCGCCAGGGAAATACCCTCAGTGATGTAACAGGCGCGCAAAACGCCCTGATCCGTCAGGCCTTTGCCAAACACCCTATTCCCGTGGAGATAGAGACCTACCGGGGCGTGTCCGACGGTTTTCTCAGCTTCCTTTTGAATTCCAACCCCGCCTTTGATGAAGAAGTCAAGGCAAACGCTCTCCTGCCGGGGGGAAAAATCAACCACGACTGGCTGGATGCAGGAGAAAACTTCAAAATATTTGAAAATATCGTCTTTCAGGACGCCGCCTTCCTCAGCACCTCCACCAACAAGCCCTTTGCCCGCCGGTGGGCAAACAATGTGGTTCACGACGAGATCACGCGGGAACAGGGCGGCACCGTGGATTACTCTGACCCGGCACGCTCCGCCGATATTGCCGGCGCTCATGTACTCACCATGCACCTGCCCGCCGGGACCCGTGCCATGTTTACCGACACCATGTTTACCCGTAATGGAAGACCCCGGGGACAAGATGAAGTCACACTGGACGCGGGCTATACCTATATCATTCAGAGTGTCACCAAGGTGGCTCCCGGGCGGTATGAAATGGATGTCCGCTGCCTGGGCTAAGAGAGGAGTCAATGATGGATCAAACAAAATATCCCCTGCCTCCGGAAGAGCCAAGAGCGCGGGAGTTCGTCTACACTGAGCACGACCCGGTCCGGGTCATCGGCAACGACCGGCTCCAGTGCGCGGGCTGTATCCACGCCCTGTCCCAGACAGGTGTGTGCAAAAAGTACCGCCCCAAGCCCGACTATGTACTGCTGAACCGGGGCCCCTGCCCCGGCTTTGAGGCCGCTCAGCCGGAGCCACTCTCCGCCCCTTCGGAAGAACGCTGCACCGTCACCCACACCCCTCAGTGCGTGGGCTGCATCCACAACCTGGGCGGCTTTGACTGCGCTATGTTCGTTCGAAAGCCCGAGGAGCTGTTGATGAACCAGAAGGACTGTCCCGCCCGCCGACCTGCGGACAGGGAACCATAACAAAATACGGCGTCCCCCCGGCCAAGGCCGGGGGGACGCTGTATTTTCTGCACCATAAAGGGAGGGCCGCACCGCGGCCCCCACCGGAGACTCTCGAAAAAGCGCCATAGCCCCCTTTTCCAGAAGGACTGCACCCAACC
>CALWOR010000016.1 GCA_944383205.1 uncultured Oscillospiraceae bacterium
ACCAAGACCGGCAAGGTCAAGCGCGCCATGACCAAGAAGCGTCACCTGCTCAACGGCCACGGCAAGACCACCAAGCTCAAGCGGGCTCTGCGCGGCACCACCTATGCCGACAAGACCAACGAGGCCGCCATCAAGCGCATGATCCTGTACAAGTAAGATAAGGGAGGGAACGAACAATGGCAAGAGTTAAGGGCGCGATGATGACGCGCAAGAGAAGAAATAAGATTCTGAAGATGGCCAAGGGCTACTGGGGCTCCAAGTCCAAGCACTTCAAGATGGCCAACCAGGCCGTGATGAAGTCCGGCGTTTATGCCTACACCGGCCGCAAGCTGAAGAAGCGCGACTTCCGTCAGCTGTGGATCGCCCGGATCAATGCCGCTTGCAAGCTCAACGGCATGAACTACTCCACCTTCATGAACGGTCTGAAGAAGTCCGGCATCGTCATCAACCGCAAGATGCTGGCCGAGCTGGCTGTCAATGACAAGGCCGCCTTCACCCAGCTCACCGACACCGCCAAGAAGGCCCTGGCCTGAGGCTGACCTCTATCATTTCTCCCGGCGCCGTTTTTCGGCGCCGGGTTTTATTTTCTCTCTTGCGCACAGGCGGATTTTCCCGTATGATGAAGGAAACAAACCGGAATGGTGGTGAGCCCTTTGGACTGGTCAAAATACCGCGCTCTCTCCAGCCTTCACCTGAATGTCTGGCAGCGCCAGCTGCTCATCGGCCTGCTGGTGGCCCTGTCCGGCCAACTCTACCTGACCCTGTGGGCCGAGGGCTTTCGGATCTCCGCCGCCGTCATCCTCTTTCCCACCCTGCTGATGATCCTCATGCGGGACAGCCATCACCCGGGCACGGGACTGGTCACCGGGGTGTGTGTGCTGGGATTTCGGACCGTCATTGATCTGGCCGGGGGCATGACCCTTCTCCAAGCCCTGACAATGGAGTACCCCGGCGGAATATTTTACCTGTGCTACGACGCCCTGCTGTGCCTGCTGGTCCGGGACCGCCGGTCGGTGCCCCCCCTCCGGCTGTGGGTGTCTCTGTGGCTGTGCGACCTGATCTCCAATATCATCAACCTCTTTCTCTCCAGCCATATGCAGCCCCAGGGCCTCGCCTCTCCCAACCTGCTCTCCCTGGCGGGGCTTGCCCTCTTCCGCTCCCTGGCCGCCTGGGCCATCGTGTGGGGAATCAGGGGCTACCGGCAGCTGCTCATCCGGGAGGAACATGAGCGCCGGTATCGCCGGCTGTTTCTTATGACTGCCAGTCTGAAGACCGAACTGTACTTTCTCAAAAAGGATGCCGAGGACATCGAGGGCGTCATGTCCAACGCCTACCGGCTCTACGAGCGCCTGGAGGAGGAGGGGGACGAGGAACGGGCCGCCCTGGCCCTGTCCATCGCCCGGGATGTCCACGAGGTGAAAAAGGACAACCTGCGCATCATCCGGGGACTGGAGGAAAATGTGGCCGAGGTCTACGACCACCAGGACATGTCCCTGCGGGATCTGCTGAACATTCTGGAAATCTCCACCCGGCAGTTTCTGGGAGCGCAGCGGGCGGACATCCGTCTGGAGTGCAGCTGTCCCACGGATCTGGCGGTGCGGGAGCACTACCGGCTGCTGTCCATATTGAAAAATCTGGTCACCAACGCTGTGGAGGCCATCCAGGCCGGTCGGGGCAGCGGCACCGTCCGGGTGGAGACCGGCGTGGAGGGAGGGGAGTTTCTCCTTACCGTCTCTGACGACGGCCCGGGCATCCCACCCAGGGCCATCAAAATGCTCTTTCAAGTGGGCTACTCCACCAAGTTCAACGCCGACACCGGGGATATGAACCGTGGGGTTGGTCTGCCGGCTGTACAGTACATCATCGAGGAACTGGGCGGCACCATTCAGGTGGATTCCCAGCTGGGCCGGGGAGCGGTCTTCCGGGTCCGGCTGCCGCTATCCGCCATTACAGGAGGGAAAGCCAGTTGAGAATCTGCATCATTGAAGACGACCTGTCCGTCATCGGCGTGCTGGAGGACATTGTGGACAGCTGCGGTCTGGGCACCATCTGCGGAGATACCGGGGACGGCCCGCCCGACCTGCCCCATATCATCGCCCTGGCCCCCGACCTCATCCTTATCGACCTGCTTATGCCCGGCAAGGACGGCATCCAGGTGGTGCGGGAGCTGCGGGAGATGGGCTGCCAGGCCAAGTTCATCATGATCTCCCAGGTCTCTGCCAAGGAGATGATCGCCAAGGCCTACACCGCCGGGGTCTCCTTTTTCATCCAAAAGCCCATCAACCTCATCGAGGTCCGTCAGGTCATCTCCACCGTAGCCGCTCAGATCGAAAACGAGCGGGCCCTGAAGGCCATCCAACAGGTCTTTGCCGTGCGGGACACCGCCGCTGCCGCCCAGTCGATCTCCCCCTCCGACTATCGGCTCAAGCGACTGAAATATATCCTCAGCCAGCTGGGCATGGCAGGAGAAAAGGGCTCCAAAGATATTCTGGACCTGTGCACCCTCCTTCTGGAGGAGGGCGGCAGCGCCGCCCAGATCCCCGTCTCCACCCTGTGTACCCGCCTGCCCGGCCCGCCCAAAACCATCGAGCAGCGGGCCCGACGGGCAGTGGACCGGTGTCTGAGCCACATCGCCAGTCTGGGGCTGGAGGACTACAACAACGAGATTTTCCTGCGCTACGCCACCCGCCTGTTCTCCTTTCAGGAGGTCCGGGCGGAGATGGCCTTTCAGCAGGGAAGGGGCCAGCGTGGAAAGGCCAGCTTGAAAAAGTTTCTGGACGGTCTGGTCCTCCTGGCTGAAGAGGAGTGATCTCCCATTTCCAGAAGTATCGAAAGTCTGCTGAAGCTTCGGTTTCAGCAGACTTCGTTTTTCTTCATGAATCCATTGTTTTCCTTCATCCGTTTCTTCATTCTTTGATTTTTTTACCATTCACCCCATTTTGTTTGTTCAAAGCCGACAAAAAGCCGGAAACTCCTTTGTAATTTTAAGAGAAGATTTTTTCCCACCGTCGGAATCTGAAGTTTTTTGATGGTGGCGCATTATAATGCAGGCGTAATGAGGGCGCGCCCCGGGCGCGGCTCCCCTTCCGGCAGGGATCGGCGTATTGCCGGAACATAAAATCGTGGAGAAAGAAGGAGAGATACCAATGTTAGAAATTACCCTGAACATGTATCAGACCGCAGCCATTGCCATGCTCCTGTATGTAGTGGGCCGGTTCCTCACCACCCGTGTGGAGTTTCTGCGGACCTGCTGCATCCCCGCCCCGGTGGTGGGCGGCCTCATCTTTGCCATCGCCCACCTGGCCCTGCGTATGGCGGGGATCATCCAGTTTACCTTTGACTCCAATGTGAAGGACTTCTTCATGACCCTGTTCTTCACCAGCGTGGGCTACACCGCCTGCTTCCGCCTGCTGAGGAAGGGCGGCAAGAAGGTCATCACCTTCCTGCTGGTGGCCATCGTCATGGTGTTCCTCCAGAACATCGTCAGCTCCGTGCTGGCCGGGGTCTTTGAGTGGGACCTGCGCCTGGGCCTGTGCACCGGCTCCATCCCCATGGTGGGCGGACACGGCACCGCCGGCTCCTACGGCCCCATGATGGAAAATGACCTGGGCATCGCCTCCGCCAATGCCATCGCTGTGGCCGCCGCTACTTATGGCCTGGTGGCCGGCTCCCTCATGGGCGGCCCCACCGCCCGGAGCATCATCAACCGCTTCGGTCTGCAGTCCACGGAAAATACAGCGGAGCTTATGGAGATGGCCGACGAGTCCGCCGCGGATAAGGCCAAGGCCGAGCGGGTGGACGCCGAGTCCTTCACCAACGCCGCCATCCTGCTCATCGTGGCCTCTGGCCTTGGCACCCTGCTCACTCTGGCTCTCAACAACATCCACATCCAGATCGGCAACTTTGAGTTCAACTTCACCTTCCCCACCTACATCGGCGCCATGCTCATTGCCGCCGTCATCCGCAACTTCTGCGATATCAAGCGCATCGTCCTGCCTGCCAAGGCTCTGGATCTGTGGGGCAATGTGTCCCTGTCCATCTTCCTGGCCATCGCCCTCATGTCTGTGGCCCTGTGGGATCTGGCAAAGGTGGCCGGCCCCATGATTGCCATGCTCCTGGCCCAGACCGTGCTCATGTTCTTCTTCGCCCGCTTCGTGGTGTACAACATCATGGGCCGGGACTACGAGGCCGCCGTCATGACCGCCGCCTTCTGCGGCTTCGGCATGGGCGCCACCCCCAACGCCATGGCCAACATGCAGGCCGTCACCAAGCGCTACGGCCCCGCTCCCCAGGCCTTCTTCATCGTTCCCCTGGTGGGCTCCCTGTTCATCGACTTCTTCAACGGCCTTATCATCACCGGCTTCCTGAATGTCCTGCCCATCTTCGGTTGAGAGATGTAAAATCAATGCCCGCCCCCATCCGGGGGCGGGCATTGTGACTGTCGAAAAAGTGGCGCAGCCACTTTTTCGAGAAGGATAGCACAAAAAATTTACCTCGATTTTTTCAAAATTGTCGGCAAATTTTTTGTGAGAAGTGTCATTTCCGACGCACAGATCGCCGGAAATGACGGATCAAAATTGATTCAGTCGCCTGCGGGCGCCGGAACTCCTTGCAGGAGGGCTTTTTCGACAAGCAAAATCCCGCCCCCATCCGGGGGCGGGATTCATGTTTTTTATTGAATTTGCTGCTGTTCCAGGCGCCGGGCGGCCTTTTTCCGCTTGGCAGCCATGTACCGGTCCTCCTCGCTGAAAATACAGCCGCAGTACTTCTGCATATAGAACCCATGCTCCCGGGCGAAGGCCTGTCCCTCCTGAAAGAGGGGACGGAAATCCCGGTAGAGAAACTCCACTCCGTACTTTTCCCCCATCTCCCGGGCCGCGGCGGCAATGGCCTCGTGTCGCTGATAGGGAGAGATGAGCAGGGAGCTGGTAAAGCTGTCATAGCCATTCTCGGCGGCATACCGGGCGGTCTCCTCCATGCGCACCCGGTAGCAGTAGGCACACCGGCCGTCGATGTCCCCGGCCACGGCGGTAATGAAGGAGCGCAGATCGTAGCTGCCCCCGATGACCAGCTTCATGCCGATCTCCCTGGCATATTCCTCCAGGGTGTGCTTCCGGGCCTGATACTCGGTATAAGGGTGGATGTTGGGGTTGAACCAGAACCCTGTCACCGAATACCCCTCCTCCCGCAGCCGGGCAATGGGGCGGTTGGCACAGGGGGCGCAGCAGATGTGCATCAGGGTGTTCATCAAAATTCCTCCGGGTCCAGAATTTGGGTCTCAAGTTTTTTCCGCAGGGCGTAGGCCAGGGTCTGGGCAGTGCCCCCCTTGGGCTCTCCGTTGTAGAGGGCGATAAGCCGGGCGGATCGGTCCACCATATAGCGGTTGCGCCGCATCATGCAGTAGCGGTCATAGTGGTGCTGGACCAGGGTCTCGTAGTTGCACCGGTCCAGAATGGACCAGTACCGCGCTCTCTCCTCCTCCGGCCAGCTGTCCGCCTGATTTTCACAGGGGCGCACCCCCTCCAGAGTAATGTCCGGGCGCCTCTCCCTAAGTGCCAGCACCGCCTCGGCAAAATACAGATCGGCCCCCCGGGCCATCCCGCACATAAAGTGCCGGTACCCATCCTCGTAGGCCCGCTCCAGGGCCTGTCCAAGGCGCTTCTTTACCGCCAGGCACCGGGTATCCTCCTCCCGGCTGCCCCAGGGCAGCTTGTCGGGCCGGTGCCCGGTAAAGCAGCAGGTGGTCTCCCGGTCCATTCCATCCCCTCCTCCCCGCGTCGTCTTTTTTCCATTGTAGAGGGCAGAACAGGGAAAGTCAAATCAAAATTAGAAATTTTGTTCGACTCTCTTCGTGTCCCTTCTCACAGGACGATCAGGTCCTTGGGGGAGCGGGTGATGTCCTCACAGCCGCTCTCGTTGAGGATGAGCACATCCTCGATGCGCACCCCGAACCTTCCGGGGAGATAGACCCCGGGCTCGGCGGAGATGACCGCCCCAACAGGGAGGGTCCGGTTCTCAGAGGGGCTGGCGTTGGGGGACTCGTGGATGTCGATACCCAGGGAGTGGCCGAAGCTGTGGGTGAAGTACTCCTCGTAGCCCGCCTCCCGAAGGGAGCGTCGGGCGGCCTCGTCCACCTCCCGGCCAGTGACCCCCGCCCGGGCGGCGTTGATCCCCGCCTTCTGGGCGGCCAGGACGGCGGCATAGACCTCCTCCATCTCCTGGGTGGGCTGGCCCAGGGCAACGGTGCGGGTCATGTCGGAGCAGTAGCCCTCCACCTTACATCCAAAGTCCATGGTGATGAACATTCCCGTATCCACCACCTGGTCCCCGGGGACGGCGTGGGGCCGGGAGCCGTTGGGGCCGGAGGCCACAATAGGGTCAAAGGACACCTTCTCTCCCCCGTGGCGCATCAGCTCATAGACCAGCCGGGCAGCGATCTCCCGCTCGGTCAGGCCGGGGCGGATAAAGTTCAAAATGGCCTTGAAAGCCTCGTCGGTGATCTCCTGGGCCCGGCGCATGAGGGCCAGCTCCCCCTCGTCCTTGGCCGAGCGCAGCTCATCCAGCAGGGTCTGGGCGGGGGTGAGGATACAGGGCAGCTCCTGGGCGTAGCGCCGGTGGGCGTCCACCGTCATCTCCCCGCTCTCAAAGCCCACATTGTGAAGGCCCTTCTCCTCCAGATAGGCCCTGGCCTGGGCCAGGTGGCCGCTGCCGGCGGTGACCAGGGACACCTGGGCAGCGGTGATCTGCTCCCGGGCGGCCTCGATGTACCGGCCGTCGGTGGTGTAGTGGGCCCCCTCCCGGGTGATGAGGAGCAGTCCCTCCCCGTGGAAGCCCAGGGCATACCGCTCCCCGGACTCGCTGGTGATGAGCATGGCATCCAGGCCGTACTCGGGCAGCTTGGACGCGATTTTGGCAACATGGTTCATTCTTACGATCTCCTTACACCAGATAGCTCTGGTAAATTCTCTGCATTTCCAAGGCGTCCTCCGCCTGTGTGCCCGCCGACTCGCAGATAAAGGTGGGGCTCCAGCCCCGGCGGGCCACCTCCCTGGCCAGAGGCTCCCACTGGGGGCCGTAGCCGCTGTCGTCGGCAAAGGTACGGTGGCACTTCTCCCCACCCTTGGGGGTAAACTCGATGTGGGAGAAGTGGCTGTGGAACCGGCCGGCCCGGTCCGCCCCCAGCACTTCCTCCATCCGTCTGAGCATCCGGTCAAAGGCCTCCTGCCCGTCCTCCGCCCCCAGGGAGCGGGCGTACAGGTGTCCGAAGTCCACACAGGGGATGAGGCGCTCGTCCAGGGTGCACAGCTCCAGCACCTCCTCCAGGTCCCCCAGCTGGTTGATCTTGCCCATGGTCTCCGGGCACAGGGTCAGATGGCCGAAGCCCGCCCCGTCGCAGGCCTCCAGCACCGCATGTAGGCTCTTCCGGGCGATGTCCAGGGCCTCCCGCCGGGTGCGCTTCATGAGGGCCCCCGAGTGAATGACGATCCGCTGCGCCCCCATCCAGTCTGAGACCCGGCAGGAGGAGAGGATGTAGCCGATGGTCTTCTGAAGAGACTCCGGGTCCGGGTTTGCCAGGTTGATGAAGTAGGGGGCGTGGAGAGACAGAGCGATGCCCGCCTCCCGGGCCCGCTGTCCCAGCTTTCTCGCCGTCTCCTCCCCCACATGGACCCCCTTGCCGCACTGGTACTCGTAGCAGCCAAGGCCCAGGGACGCGATCCAGCCCGGGGCCTCCAGAGAGGACTTATACTTCTGAGAAAAGCTCTCAGAATTGCCCGCCGGGCCGAACCGGGCGCTCACAGGAAGCTCCTCCCCTTCCCCAGCAGGCGGAAAGGGGTTTCCACGGCGTAGCGGATGTACCGCCCCGGGTTGCCTGCCAGGCGGATGGGCTCCACCAGCAGGGGGGTGACCCCGGCGTTGTTGGCCCCCAGGGTGTCGGTGAAGATCTGGTCCCCCACCATGACGGTCTCCCGGGGAGTACACCCCATGCGCTCCATGGCCCGGAGATACCCCGCCTTCTTGGGCTTGCCAGAGTGCCCCTGATAGGGGATACCCAGCTTCTCGGCAAAGCGCTGGGCCCGGCCGGGCTTTCGGCTGTTGGACAGGAGGAAGAGCTGGATGCCCCGCTCCTCCAGGGCCTGCTTCCAGGCCACCACGGCGGCGGGAGGCTCGGTCACCTTGTAGGGCACCAGGGTGTTGTCCAGATCGGCCAGCACCAGACGGATGCCCTTTTGGGCCAGGGCCTTTGGGTCTATGTCCGTCACCGAGGGGTAGACCCCCCGGGGAATGGGTGAAAAGGACACGAGATTGTCCTCCTTTGTTCTGAAAATGGGCCTTGGCGCATAAGGTAAAACACCCAAGCGCCAAATTTGCGCTAGACAGTATATCACACCTGACTACTTTGGACAAGGGGGCATCGCCAATGGCGCAGACAAATCAGGACACCTTTTTCATCACCCTCACCCCCCGTCAGCTCCCTTCTCTCCAGCCCTGGCGTGCCGCCCCCGCTCTGCTGGCATACCGCCTGGGGCCCGGCCCCCACCTCTACCGGGCGGGCAGCGGCCCGTTGCCCCGGGGCGGACTGATGGTGGTGAATGACGGGGACTTTGATGGTCTGGGGGACGCGGCTCCCCTGAGTCAGGAGATTGTGCGGGAGTGCCAGGCCCGGGGCTTTGTGGGGGCGGTGCTGGACTTCGAGGGCCGTCTGCCACCTCTGGCCCAGATCGTCCGGCAGCTGGATGAGCCCTTCGCCCGCCGGGACTGGCGTCTCTTCGTCCCCGAGGACTTTGCCCCGGCCGCTCCCCACACCGCAGTCATGATCCCCTCCTCCCTGTCCGGGGGCTCATTGGAGCTGCGGCTGGAGGAGGCGGTGGAGCGCTTCGGCCCGGCGCGGACGGCCCTGGCTCTGGAAAAGGCGGCGGAGGATTTCACCCTCCCCGCTCCCACCGGCTGCGGGACCCCGCTTTCCCCCAAGGCCCTCGCCCAGCTGAAGGAGCGCCTGTCCCCCTCGGTGTTCTTCTCCGGGGACCTGTGCGCCCGGTACTTCACCTACATGGACGGGGAGGGCCGGGCCCACTTTGTCCTCTTCGACGACGAGGACACCCTGCGCCGGAAGGTGGAGGTGGCCCGGCGTGCGGGCATCCATACCTTCCTGGCCGCCTGGGACCAGGTATCCTCCTGCGCCGCCCATATCGGCATCCAGCGCTACCCCTCCTCCCGGAACCTTCAGGACATGAAAAAGCCGGGCAGCTCTTGAAAGCCGCCCGGAACTCAGAACTATCTCCTGTCAGGCCCCCGGTCTTTGAGACCGGGGGCCTGAAGCTTTGTGATCAGAATTTGTCGTAGATGGCCCGGATGAGGGCGATTGCCTCCTCCACGGTGGTATTCACCTTGGGCGAGACCCCTCCGTCCTTTCCGGCCATGAGATCGTTGTTGGTCAGCAGAGCCATGGACTCCACCGCCCAGCTGTCCACAGTGGCCGCATCCTTGAACTTGGCGCTGTCAATGACTGTGCTGGTGTTGGTAAGGGTGCTGGTGCCCTGAGCGGCATCCACATACTGGATGGCCTTGTTGAGCATGACGCTGATCTCCTGGCGGGTGATGGGCACATTGGGAGCGAAGATCCCGTCTCCCTTGCCGCTGGTGACCCCGGCGGCCACGGCCTTCAGGGCCATCACATCGTCGGTGTCGGTAAAGTTGTCGGCGGCGGGGTCGATCTCCTCACCCAGAGCCTTTTCGATCATGTTCACCGCCAGCTCCGCAAACTGCAGACGGGTGATCTGGTCCTGATAGATGCCCTCGGTGCGCTGTGTGATCAGTCCTTTGCTCTGGGCGTCCAGGATGATGGCCTCCGCCCAGCTGGAGGGGGTCTGGGCCACGGGCTTGACGGTGCCGGGGACGGTGAGGGTGTAGGTGGCGCTCTGCTGCTTGAACTGGTTGCCCGAGGCCACCACATAGATCTTGTGCTCCCCCGCCCCCAGGGAGGCGGTGTTTAGATTATAGTAGTAGGGGGCCTGGCTGACGGTGGCGGTAAGCTTTCCATCCACATAGTACTGCACCGTGGCGTTCTTCACCCCGGGGAAGCTCACATAGCTGGCCAGCTTCAGGGTGCCGGTGTCGGTGAGCTTGGTCTGGCTCAGCTCCTCCCAGTTCACCGCCGAGGTCTGGCCCTGGGCCAGGTAGGCCCCGTTGTTGGCGATGGCGCTGCGGTAGGCGGAGAGCACAGTGGAATTTCCGTTGAGGGAGTAATCATATCTGCTGCTGCTCAGGTCCACATCGAAGTAGAAGACCGCCTTCACCTGGGGATAGACCATATTCACATAGGAATAGAACTTGGTCAGCTGGTCCACGGCGTAGGCCGTCTGGTCGGCGCCGTAGTTCCGGTAGCCGAAGCCGCACTCGCTGATCATCACGGGCTTGCCGTGGGACTTGGCCAGGTCCACAATGGGCTTGATGATGACCATGGGGTCATAGTCGTAGACGCCGGTGCCGTAGTAGGGGTTGCTGGCGGGGGTGCCCGAGAGGCTGTAGCTCATGGCGTTCCCGTACACATCGTTGTAGTTGGTGTTCTGATAGGTGGACATGCCCACCCAGTCCACATACTGATCCCCGGGATAGAACTGCTCGATGGTCACATTCCGGTTGCTGATGTCCCCGGGGGAGAATACCATCTGGATGTTGGGGTAGGCGGAGGCGGCGTCGGCCACCTTTCGGAAAGCCTGAATATAGGTGTTGGGGTCACAGTCGCTCCAATTGTTCATCTCGGCCCCCACCCGGAGGAGGATGGTGGCGTCCAGATCGCCCATGGCCGCCACACCCTCACGGATGTAACTGTCGGCGGACAGCACCGCCTGGCACCCGGCCGTCCCCTCAGGGTGGAAGTTCCAGGCCAGCTCGATGACGCCCCCGTGGGCCGCCTCATAGAAGTTGCTTGAGGTGTTCATATAGTAGTCGATCCAGTACTCCACCGAATACCCGTCCTGGAAGTCCACATACATCAGAGCGGCGGACTCCCCGGGCTGGTCGTGGCCCAGTGCGGTGCCGTACCAGGTACCGCTCTCGGGCCCATAGGCGTAGGGGGAGGGATCGGTGTCGCTGAGGGCATAGATCTTTGGAGTCTGGGCGGCCTTCAGATACTCCATTCTGGCGTTGCCGTCCAGCAGGGTATCCTTATATCCATAGCCGTTGGCGTTGAGCCACTTGGCCATGTCCAGCTGCCGCTGCAGCCAGGTGATCGCCCCGCTGATATTGCCCGTCACCTCACAGGCCCAGGAGGCCTTGGCGCATTTGACCTCCAGGTTGCCGCACACATCGTAGCTCATGCCCAGGGGCATCAGCTCGTCATAGATCTGCTGGGCCAGGGATACAATGGCTCCGGCATCGCTTCCGCTGGAGACGCTCTCCCACTGGTTGTGCAGGGGCCAGTAGGAGGATGGATAGGTGAAGGCCGAGGCGGAGATGCACATCCCCGCCATCAGCACGGCCGCCAAGGCCGTTGAGAGCAGTCGGCGCAGAGCTTTTTTCATGCTGAGATACCTCCAATCCAAACTTTGCCGCATCTGCGGCTCATGATAGAACTATTGTACTGATTTCCGGTGTTTCTTGCAATATGCACAGAGCATTTTCTCTCTCTTTTGTGCACTTTTCCCCACTGATGCCCTGTTTATGAACTTTTCGTGAAAAAGCTGGACAGATTTGGGCCCTTGGATTATGATATATCTTGTAAAAATATGAGATACAGCGCGTATTTTGTCCATTTTGGGAGATGGACAGAATTCGGGAGGTTATTTTCCATATGACCCATTCCTTTTTCGGCGGAGTGTTCCCCGCCACCAGAAAAGAGAGCACCCGGCGCAAGCCCCTCAATCTGCTCTCCACCCCTCCGGAGGAGATCATTCTCCCACTCCGGATGTGTGCCGACGGCCCCTCCCTCCCCCTGGTGCGTCCGGGAGATGAGGTGAAGATCGGCCAGCCCGTGGCCCGGTGGGGAGAGACGGGGGGCGCCGCCGCCCATGCCAGCGTCTCCGGACGGGTGGTGGCTCTGGAGGACCGGCCCCACCCCTGGGGGGGCTCCTCCCCCGCCATCGTCATCCGCAGCGACGGCCGGAACACCCCCTGGGACTGCTGGCCCGACCCCCTCACCCTCCGGGAGGCCAATCTGACCCTGCTCACCCAGCGGGTACAGGATTCGGGCATCGTGGGCATGGGGGGCGCCGCCTTCCCCGCCTGGAAAAAGCTGGACCAGGCCGCCGGGCGGGTGGATACCCTTATCATCAACGCCGCCGAGTGCGAGCCCTATGTCACCGCCGACCACCGGCTGCTGCTGGAGCGGGCCAAGTACATCCTCCAGGGGGGCGAACTGCTGGCCCGGTGCCTGGGCGCCTCCCGGGTGTGGCTGGTCACCGAGGGGGACAAGCTCAACGCCGTGGAGTCGGTAGAGCGCCGGCTGCGCCGGAACAAGCTCATCCACCTGTGCACCATCCGCACCCGCTACCCCCTTGGGGCGGAAAAGCAGATCGTCCAGACGGTCACCGGCCGGGAGGTCCCTCCCGGGGGCTCCCCTCTGGATGTGAAGTGCGTGGTCTTCAATGTAGCCACCGTCTGCGCCATTCAGGACGCCTTTTTCCGCGGCCGTCCTCTCACCCACCGGGCAGTCACCGTCACCGGCGGGGCGGTCACCCGCCCCCGGAATCTGTGGGTGCCCATCGGCACCCCCTGGCGCACCCTGCTGGAGGCCTGCGGCGGTCTGCGTGAAAAGGCGGAGCTGCTCCTCACCGGCGGTCCCATGATGGGGGTACCTCTTTCCACCCTGGACGCCCCGGTGATCAAAAGCACCAGCAGCCTGGTCTGCCTCACAAGCCCCGAGCGCAAACCTGACACCGCCGGCAGCGTGTGCATCCGCTGCGGCAAGTGCGTGTCCCGCTGCCCCATGCACCTGGCCCCCACCTTTATCCGGCAGGCCGTACAGCGCGGGGATCTGGCCGCTCTGGGCCGGCTGCATCCGGAGGACTGCATCTCCTGCGGCTGCTGCTCCTTCATCTGTCCCGCCCAGATCCCCCTGGTGGAGTCCGTGGCCCAGGCCCGGACCCTTTTGGAGAAAGGAGGGGAAGAAGCGTGAATACCGTCTTTTCCCCCGCCCATCTCTCTCCCCAGCTGCGGCAAAGCGCCACCACCACCGCCATGATGCTGGATGTGATGGTGGCTCTGGTCCCCGCCCTGGGTATGGCCGTGTTTCTCTTCGGTCCCAGAGTGCTGGCCCTGTGCGCCATATCGGTGGCCGCCTGTATGTTTTCCGAGTGGCTTTACCGACGCCTCACCCACCAGAGCAACACTCTGGGGGACCTGTCCGCCTGCGTCACCGGTCTCCTGCTGGCCCTGAGTCTGCCGGTGAGCTCCCCCTACTGGGTCCCTGTGCTTGGGGGCGCCTTCGGCATCATCGTGGTCAAGCAGTTCTACGGCGGCCTGGGCAAGAATTTCATGAACCCCGCCCTGGCCGGGCGGATGCTTGCCGCCACCCTGCCCATCCTCATGACCACCTGGGCCCAGCCTCTGCGCTGGGTATCCCTCATCAGCCCCGACGCCATCTCCGCCGCCACCCCCATGGCTTCTCTTCACGACGGCTCCCTGCCCGCTGAGACCCTGCCTCAGCTGTTTCTGGGCCAGCAGGGGGGCTGTATGGGCGAGGTATCCTCCGCCATGCTCCTGATGGGCTTTGCCTATCTCATTCTCCGGCGGGTGATCTCCGCCCGGATCCCCCTGGCCTACCTGGGGACGGTAGCCCTCATCTCCCTGCTGTTCTACCCCGACGGCATCAATCCCCTGCTGTGGTGTGCCTATCAGCTGCTGGGAGGCGGGCTCATCATGGGCGCCATTTTCTTTGCCACCGACCCCGCCACCACCCCGGTCACCCCCAGGGGACAGACCATCTTCGGGGTGGGGTGCGGCCTTCTGACCATGCTGCTGCGGTACCACGGCTCCTACCCTGAGGGGGTAGGCTGGGCCATTCTCACCATGAACTGCCTGGTGTGGCTTATGGACCGGATGGGCATGCCCCGCCGGTTCGGCATCGACCCCTTCACCGTCACCCGGAACTGGGCGTCGGAAATTCGGGAGAGCTTGGCGGAGATCAAGTTCGTCCGGCCCAAGATGAAATTTGACCTGCTGGGCCTGAAAGAGGGGAAAATGCCCGGCGAGGCCTATCTGGACCCCCTGCGCAGTCATGTGAAGTCCCTCGCTCCCCTGGCTCTGGTGCTGGCTGTCACCTGCGCCGCCATCTACGGAGTCCATACCCTCACCGACCTGGACACCGCCCGGGCGGAGGCCCGGGAGCAGCGGGCGCTGCTCTCCCAGGTCATGCCCCAGGCAGACACCAGCTCTGAGACTCCCTACCGGGCCAACGGAGCCCTGTCCATTCTGGCCGGCTACTCCGGCTCCGGCGAGCTGGTAGGCTACTGCGTGGAGGTACAGACCCAGGGCTTCAGCGGCCCGGTCACCATGGTGGTCGGGGTGGACCTGGACGGCAAGGTCACCGGCGTGGCCGTCACCAGCCACACTGAGACCAACCGGGTTGGCACCGAGGCCATGACTCCGGAGGCCCTGAGCCGGTATGTGGGCCTGTCGGGCACCATCCGCACCTCCGGGTCCAATTCGGTGGATGTGGTCACCGGCGCCACAGCCACCTCCAAGGCCATCACCGCCGGGGTCAACCGGGCCCTGGCCATTGTGGCCACACTGGATACGGAAGGAGAGGTCGAATATGTGGACAGCGATGTATAATGACAAATGTTCGGCCGCCGGGAGAGGGGGGCGAGGCGTATGACCACCGCTTTGGAGCTGGCCGGGGTGGCCCTGGCCGCCCTGCTGTCAGAGAACATGGTCCTGGTCTCCTGTCTGGGCATCGGCACCCATCAAAAATCCTTTCAGGACCCCCGTCAGGCTCTGCGCACCGGCTTCTGCCTCACCCTGGTCATGGTGCTGGGGGCCCTGTGCGCCTGGCTGATGGACTACCTGATCCTGGGCCGTTTCGGTCTTCAGCACTTCCGGCTGCTGGCCTTTGCCCTGCTCATCCCCGGCCTTGTGATTGCCCTGCGGCGCTTTTTCAGTACCTGTGTGCCCGAGCTGTCCCGGCGGGTGGACGAGAACCTGGCCTCCATCTCCACCAACTGCGCCGCCCTGGGCTCCGCCCTGCTCATCACCCAGCGCAGCTACGGACTGCTCTCCTCCCTGATCTTCGCCTTCTGCGGCGGGTTGGGGGTGTGCCTGGCCCTGGCCAGCTTCGCCAGCCTTCAGACCGAGGTGGATCTGGAGCGCTGCCCCCGGCCCTTCCGGGGCATTCCCATCCAGCTGATCACCGCCGGACTCATGGCCATGGCTCTGTTCGGATTCTACGGCCTGCACCTGGACTGACAAGGATATAAAAAGAGCCTGTGGAACACAAGATTCCACAGGCTCTTTTCTTGTTCCGGCCTTACCGGGCGCTCAGCTTGAAGGAGGCGCACTCGGTGCCCTCGCACTTGGTGGGGGCGCTGCCGCAGCAGCCCACCTTGATGGACTCCAGAGAGCAGCAGTTCTGAGGCCCGTTATGATAGGCGCAGGTATCCACGGTACACTGGATGCTGGTGTTGCAGGATTTGTTGTTCATAAATTAAGACCTTCCTTCCTTGGGATGGCCTTATTATGTCCCTGTCCGCCGGAACTATACCCGGCGGGAGGAAAATTTTTTCATGTTTCAGTCCCGCTTCTCCTCTTCAGCCCGCTCCCGGTCCTCGGGGATCACATCCACCACCTTGGGAATAAAGCGGCTGGCAAACCTGCCCTTGCCCCGGTTTTTCACATAGAAGTAGCCGATAAAGGAAAAAACCACCGCCCCCACGAAATTGACGAACAAGTCCTTCATGGTGTCCAAAATGCCGATGTCCAGGTAGCCCCCCAGACCCAGGGCGATCTCCTCTCCGTCGGCGGTGACCACGATCACATCCGTGATGTCCCGGATGGCTACCGGGGTGTTGCCCCCGGTGGGGTCCAGCATTACGGTGGAAATGGTGTTCACAATGGTGTCCTTCTGCATATCCAGGAAAAAGAGCTGGTCCATGCCGCACTCGAAAAACTCCCACAGCACCCCGATGGTCATGGAGAAGCAGAAGGCCACCACCGCCATGTAAGTGGGGGACAAAGTGAGGGAGAAGCGCTCATTGCGGTTGAGCATGTCCACCAGGGCAAAGCCGATGGCCGCGCAGAGGAAACCGTTGATGGTGTGCAGGATGGTGTCCCAGCTTTGGAAGGTGGTATAGAAGGAGCGGATCTCCCCTAAAATCTCCGCGGCAAAAATAAAGAGCATGATGATGATCTCAAGGGTGTTGGGCAGATCCACCATCAGCGCCCGCTCCATAATGGTGGGCAGCAGCAGCAAAACCAGGGTCAGCAGGCACAGAAACACGCTCTCATAGTTTCCGTTGAAGAACTGGGCCACCATGGTGGCGATGACCAGAAAGCGCAGCAGAATGTAGACCGCTGCCACCGTCCGCTTCCGGCGCAGGGCTGCGTCCGCCGCAACAAAGATCTGTGGGAGTTTCCCTCGCTTTTTTCCCATGGTTTGCTCTCCTTTATCATAAGTAATGGACAAGGCAAAGTATATCTGCTCCCTCCGGGAAAGTCAAGGACGCTCCCCGGACGGCATAGACTGTTGCGGAGGTGATATACATGGATCTGCGCAACAAAACCATTACCGTGGGGGAGCTTCTGGACAATCCCAGGTCCAGAGCGGTGTTCCAGCGCCGCTTTGGAAAGTTCATGAAGCACCCCATGGTGGGGGCGGCCCGGAGCCTCACCCTCTCCCAGCTGGCTGAGATGGCGGCGGTCTACCTGCCCCAGAAAACCATCCAGGACACCCTGCGGGAGCTGGAGCGGCTCTGACCCCCGCCTCTTTTGTACACTCAGTCCCTTTTTGAAGAAAAAACAAAGTTCGCTTTCTCCCGGATAATGGGTTGCCATACGGGAGATTTTGGGCTAAAATAAAATCGTATCGTATCTGTCATCGCTGGAGGGACGACCATGGACATCAAAATCAGAAGAGGCCATGGCGTCTCTTTTTTCGCCTGTGACCACCCCGCCTGGTCGGGCACGGCCCACGGCTTCTCCACCCGGCTGGGCGGGGTCTCCCCCGCCCCCTTCGACTCCCTGAACCTGGGAGCCCACCGGGGGGACGCGGAGGCCAATGTGCGGGAAAACTTCCGCCGCTTCTGCGTCGCCATCGGCGCGGACTCCGGCGCCCTGGTGAAAAACCACCAGGTCCACAGCGACCTGGTCCGGCCGGTCACCCGTGCCGACATCCAGACGGACCCCGCCGCCCCCGGCCTTGTGGAGGCCGACGGCCTGGTCACCGACCAGCCCGGAGTCTGCCTGACCATCTTCTCCGGGGACTGCATCCCCATTCTGCTCTATGACCCCCGCCGCCGGTGTGTGGCCGCCGCCCACGCGGGCTGGCGCGGGACTGCCGCGGGCATCGCCGCCCGGGCGGTGGACGCCATGGCAGAGGGCTACGGCTGCCGCCCCGGGGACATCCTGGCGGCCATCGGCCCGGGGATCGGCCCGTGCTGCTTTGAAACCCATGTGGATGTGCCCGACGGCCTGCGCTCCGGACTGGGGAAAGAGTCCGAGGCTTTCATCCGTCCTCTGCCCGGGGGGCAGAAGTACCAGGTGGACCTGAAGGGGGCCAACCGCCGGTGGCTGGAACTGCGGGGCCTTTCGCCCCAAAACATCGCCCTGTGCCCCGCCTGCACCGCCTGTGCCCGGGACCTGTTCTGGTCCCACCGTCTTCAGGGCCAGAGCCGGGGCAGCATGGCCGCCATGATCCAGCTTGTATAACGAGGAAGCTCTATGAGACGACTGCTATCACTGTTTCTGTCCGCCGGACTGCTGCTCACTCTGTGTGCCTGCGGCGGTCCGCCCGCCCCGGAGGAGAGCTCCGCCTCCCTCCCCGACTCCTCGGGCAGCGAAAGCGAAGAGGAGGTCTCCCTGACCACCCCCTTCACCCTTCCTGTTTTTCCCGACTTCAGCCTCCACCCCACTCTTGGCGCCAACCGGGCCAACCTGACCCTGGCCCCCCTCCTCTATGAGGGGCTTTTCCTGGTGGATGAGAGCTTCGAGGCCGTCCCCGTCCTGTGCCAGAGCTATACCGCCAGCGAGGACAAGCTGGTGTGGACCTTCACCCTCCGCTCGGGCATCACCTTCTCCGACGGGACCCCCCTCACCGGACAGGAGGCGGCCGACGCCCTGGAGCTGGCCCGCTCGGAACAAAGCCGCTACCACACCCGTCTGGCCCACATCTCCTCCATTACCGCCGAGGAGAACACCATCACCATCACTCTCTCCCGCCCCAACGGAAATCTCCCCGCCCTGCTGGACATTCCCATCGCTCACGGCAGCGGAGACCGCCCCTCTGGCACCGGGCCCTATGTCCTCTCCAGCGAGGACGACACCCTGCTTCTCACCGCCCGGAAGGGCTGGTGGCAGGGGAAGAGCCTGCCCTTCCAGTCCATCCCCCTCTACCCCATGAGCAAGAGCGACGAGCTCATCTACGCCTTTGACGCGGGGAACATCTCTCTTCTGGATGTGGACCTCATGGCCACCAACGCCATGGGCTATGGGGGCAACTACCAGACCTGGGACTACGCCACCACCGACCTCATCTATCTTGGCTTCAACACCGCATCGGGGGTCTGCCGCAGCGCCCAGGTCCGCCTGGCCATTTCGGCGGCCATTGACCGACAGGCCATCGCCCAGACCACCTATGCCAGCCATGCCGTTCCCTCCTCGCTCCCCGTCCATCCCAACAGCACCCTCTTTTCCCAGGAGATCGCCTCCCGCCTGGACTACGCCCCGGATACCCTGGCCGGACAGCTGGAGGAGCTGGGTCTTGGGGGCAGGGAGCTGCGGCTGCTGGTGAACAGCGAGAACGAGGCCAAGGTATCCGCCGCCCAGCTCATCGCCTACCAGCTGGGCTCCGCCGGGCTCACCGTCCAGGTGGAGCAGCTCTCCTACGAGGACTTTACCGCCGCCCTCAGTCAGGGCAGCTTTGACCTCTACCTGGGGGAGACGGTGCTCACCGCCGACTTCGACCTCTCCCCCCTTTTGTCCTCCTCGGGAAGCCTCAACTACGGCCGCTGGCAAAGCGGTACCTGCGACGCCCTGCTCTCCGTTCTCCGGGCTGCCGGCCCGGAGGAGAAGGTCCAGGCTGCCGCCGCCCTCTTCTCCCATCTGGCCGATGAGATGCCCCTGGCCCCCCTGATCTTCAAAAACGGCTCCGCTCTCACCCAGTGGGGACGGCTCACCGGCCTGACCCCCATCCGAAACAATGTATTCTACCAGCTGGAAGGCTGGATCATCCAATAAAAAAGAAAAAAGCCGCCTTTCCCCGCCCCGGCGGGGGCCGGACACAGGCGGCAAGGAGGAACTGAAATGAGTGTTTACCGCTGTTATTCCCAGAAAAAGCCCGGCTTCGATGTGGAGGCCCAGGGTCTGTGCAAGGCCCTTCAGGAGCAGCTGGGGGTGAAGGGCCTCCGGTCCGTGACCATCCTCAACCGGTACGACGCGGACCAGATCGATCCCGCCGTCTATGAGCAGGCCAAGGGCATCGTCTTCTCCGAGCCCCAGGTGGATGTGATCTATGACGAGACTTTCCCCCAGCCCGCCCAGCCCGCCTCCATCCTGGCGGTGGAGGCCCTGCCGGGACAGTTCGACCAGCGCTCCGACTCCTGCGAGCAGTGCATCCAGCTCATGGCCGGAGTGGACCGCCCCCTTATCGCCTACGCCAAGGTGTACATCCTGACAGGTGAGCTGTCCCAGGAGGACCTCAGCAAGATCCGCGGCTATCTCATCAACCCTGTGGAGAGCCGGGAAGCCTCCATGGACAAGCCCGTCACCCTGGTGCGCACCCACCCCGCCCCCGACCATGTGGCCGTCATCGAGGGCTTCACCGCTCTGGACGAGGATGGCCTTGGCAAGCTGCTGGATCAGCTGGGCCTGGCCATGGATCTGGACGATTTGAAATTCCTCCAGGGCTATTTCCGGGACCAGGAGAAGCGGGACCCCACCATTACCGAAGTCCGTGTGGTGGACACCTACTGGTCCGACCACTGCCGCCACACCACCTTCTCCACCCATCTGGATCAGATCTCCATTGAGGACCCGGAGATCCGTGCCGCCTATGAGCGGTACCTGGCCGCCCGGGTGGAGGTCTATGGAGAGGAGAAGGCCGCCCAGCGGCCCCAGACCCTCATGGATGCGGCCACCATCGGCACCAAGGTGCTGAAAAAGCGGGGACTGCTGCCCGAACTGGACGAGAGCGAGGAAATCAACGCCTGCTCCATCCATGTCCCCGCCCAGGTGGACGGCAAGGAGCAGGACTGGCTGCTGATGTTCAAAAACGAGACCCACAACCACCCCACCGAGATCGAGCCCTTCGGCGGCGCGGCCACCTGTATCGGCGGCTGTATCCGCGACCCTCTCTCCGGCCGCGTCTATGTCCACCAGGCCATGCGCTTCACCGGCGGCGGCGATCCCCGGGTGCCCTTTGACCAGACCCTGCCCGGCAAGCTGCCCCAGCGGAAGCTGGCCACCACCGCCGCGGCAGGCTACTCCTCCTACGGCAACCAGATCGGCCTTGCCACCGGCCATGTGGCCGAGGTCTACCACGAGGGCTACATCGCCAAGCGCCTGGAGTGCGGCGCGGTGGTGGGCGCCGCTCCCGCCGACCATGTGCGCCGGGAGGTGCCCCAGCCCGGGGATGTGGTCATCCTCCTGGGCGGCCGCACCGGCCGGGACGGCATCGGCGGGGCCACCGGCTCCTCCAAGAGCCACAACCAGAAGTCCCTGAC
>CALWOR010000017.1 GCA_944383205.1 uncultured Oscillospiraceae bacterium
ATAATCTCGATAGAGTATATCACACTCAGCAGTCAGAAAAAAGACCAAATTGTAAACTTTTACTGTGAAACTGACCAAATAAACGGCAGGAACCTTGGGACAATCCGTCATCGGCGCATAAATGTTCGCCGGGGGTTGACAAATGTTTCCCGCTGTGGTATGGTTACCACGCAACTGAATAGGACAGACGAAGCGCCCAGGAAAACGGCCCAAGCGGCCTGCCGAAGGAGTAACACTCTCAGGTTTCCCCACGGGGATGAGGACTGTGCGCGGATGTAACTCTGGAGAAGCTCGTTAAGCCGAGTGCCGAAGGTGCAAAGCGGGAAAACCCGCCAATCTCTCAGGCAAAAGGACAGAGGAAACAGATGTCTTTCCAAGACATCTGCTTTATGCGTACCTGTGTGGGGTGCGTATATTCTCCGGAGCGGTCGATTCTGTCGGTCGTTCCGTTTTTTATTTTCAGGAGGGAGAAAAAGCTATGTCAGAAATCGTCGCATCGGTAGAGGAAGTACTCTACCCAATCGTAGCCAACATCAATGTGTACCTGTCCAACTATATCCTGGTCTTTCTGCTCATTGGTGTGGGCCTGTGGTACTCCATCAAGACTCGGTTTGTTCAGGTGCGCTGCTTCGGCGAGGGCATGAAGAAGGTCTTCGGAAACCTGTCCCTCAGCGGCGGGAAGCAGGAGCACGGTATGAGCTCTTTCCAGGCCCTGGCCACTGCCATTGCCGCCCAGGTGGGCACCGGCAACATCGTGGGCGCCTCCGGTGCCATTCTGGCGGGCGGCCCGGGAGCCATCTTCTGGATGTGGATCATCGCCTTCTTCGGCATGGCTACCATCTACGCCGAGGCCACTCTGGCCATCAAGACCCGCCGGAAGGACTCTGACGGCTCCTACCACGGCGGCCCTGTGTACTACATCACCACCGCCTTCAAAGGCTCCTTCGGCAAGTTCCTGGCCGGCTTCTTCGCGGTGGCTATCATCCTGGCCCTGGGCTTCATGGGCTGTATGGTCCAGTCCAACTCCATCGGTTCCACCTTCCAGACCGCCTTCGGTGTGCCCTCCTGGATCGTGGGTATCGCCCTTGTGGTGGTGTGCGGACTGATCTTTGTGGGCGGCGTGCAGCGTCTGGCTGCCGTCACCGAGAAGATCGTCCCCGTCATGGCCGTCATCTTCCTGGTGGGCGGCCTGGTGGTCCTGATGTTCCGGGCCTCCTATATCCCTGCCACCTTTGCCATGATCTTCAAATATGCTTTCCAGCCCCAGGCCATCATCGGCGGCAGCTTCGGCTATGCCCTGAAGGAGGCCATCAGCCAGGGCGCCAAGCGCGGCCTCTTCTCCAACGAGGCCGGCATGGGCTCCACCCCCCACGCCCACGCCCAGGCTAATGTGGCCGATCCCC
This sequence comes from uncultured Oscillospiraceae bacterium, assembly GCA_944383205.1. GTDB lineage: Bacteria > Bacillota > Clostridia > Oscillospirales > Oscillospiraceae > Lawsonibacter. Next base: position 1,404 of record CALWOR010000017.1, read on the forward strand.
ATGATCAGGGTGTAGTGGCCATGATCGGTGTGTTCATGGACACCTTTGTGGTGCTCACCCTCAACGCCCTGGTCATCATCTCCACCCTCTATACCGCTGACGGACCTCTGGCCCAGTGCGGCGCCGCCGCGGCCAGCACCACGCTGAACAAGGCCAACCTGGCCCAGACCGCCTTCGGCAGCGTCATGGGGGCCGACGCTGGGGCCATGTTTGTGGCGGTGTGCCTGTTCTTCTTCGCCTTCTCCACCATCCTCAGCTGGAATCTCTTCGGCAAGATCAATGTGGTTTACCTCTTCGGTAAGAAGTCCGTGGGCATCTATTCGGCCATTGCCCTGATCTTTATTTTCCTGGGCACCCTCATGTCCAACGATCTGGTGTGGGAAATGACCGATATGTTCAATAACCTCATGGTCATTCCCAATGCCATCGGCCTGTTTGCCCTCACCGGTATGGTGGTCAGCTCCACCCACGGGGTAGGCGTGAAGACCAAAAAGTAATCGGTCCGCTAGACCCGGCCTCTGAAGAGGCCGGGTTTTTCTTCTTTACGCCGGGGTCGGAGCATGGTATGATGAAACAAACACGGTGAACTGCGAGGCGTTTGCATGGATACCTGGAAGAAAAATACGATACATCCGCTGGATATGACCAGCTATACTGCCGAGGGGATGGGCGTTGCCCGTCTGGAGGGACGGGTGGTCTTTGTGCCCGGTACCATCAAAGGGGAGCGGTGGCAGGTCCGTCTGGAGAAGGTCAACAAAAATGTGGCCTGGGGCCGCGGGGTGGAGCTGCTTGACCCATCTCCAGAGCGGATAGAGCCGGACTGCCCCCTCTATGGCAGGTGCGGAGGCTGTCAGTTCCGGCACATGACCTATGATGAGGAACTGCGGGCCAAGAGACAGCGTATTCAGGATGCTCTCAGCCGTCTGGGTGGTGTGGAGCTGGAGCTTCCCCCGGTGCTTGGAGCGGAGGATACGCTCCGGTACCGGAACAAGGTTCAGTTTCCCGTATCCATGGAAAAACAGGGGCTGTCAGTGGGCTATTACCGGGCACGGAGCCACAGTGTGCTGGATGCCCGGGACTGTCCGCTTCAACCGGAAAGTGTGACCAGGCTCCGGGCGGCATTCAAAGGGTGGATGGAGGAGCAGGCTGTCGCGCCCTATGACGAAAAGACCGGCAGAGGGCTTGTCCGACACCTCTATGTGCGCACCAACAGCAGGGGAGAGTCCCTGGTATGCGTGGTAGTCAATGGAAAAAGTCTCCCACAGGAGGAGAAGCTGGTGGAGGTCCTGCGGAAGACGGAACCCGGCCTTGCGGGGGTGGTGCTGAACAGCAACACCAGGGACACCAATGTGATCCTGGGGACGGAGTACCGGACTGTCTGGGGCCGGGACTGGCTGGAGGAGGAGCTGTGCGGACTTACATTTCAATTGTCCGTTCCTTCCTTTTTTCAGATCAACCGCGCCCAGACCCAGCGGCTCTATGCCCTGGCTCTGGAGTTTGCCGGCCTGACGGGGAAAGAGACGGTGCTGGATCTCTATTGCGGCATTGGGACCATCTCCCTGGCCCTGGCCCAGAGGGCGGGGAAGGTGATCGGGACGGAGATCGTCCCCCAGGCCATTGAGGACGCCAAAGAGAACGCCCGGCGAAACGGCCTTGCCAATGCGGAGTTTTTCTGTGGAGATGCGGGTGCGGTGGCGGAAAAACTGGCCCGGGAAGGCGTGCGGCCCCAGGTGATCTGTGTGGACCCGCCCCGAAAGGGGCTAGGTGAGGAGGTCCCCGCTGTTCTGGCGGGGATGGGACCGGAGCGGATCGTCTATGTGTCCTGCGACCCGGCAACCCTTGCCCGGGATGTAAAGCGCTTTGGTGCGCTGGGATACCGGGCGGTCAGGGCACAGGGGGTAGACCTCTTTCCACAATGCGCCCATGTGGAGACGGTGGTTTTGCTGAAAAAAGAGTAAGGGAAAAGGAAGGAACTGCCGGAGCAGTTCCTTCCTTTTTATATGTTTAAGACCGATGTGTTCAGGCGGTTTCCTCGGGGGGAAGAATGCGCCCGTCCTGTACCACGACCTTGCCGTTTTTGATTACAGTCTGGACATGGTTGCGGCCAAATTTGTAAACCACATCTTCAAAGGTCTCCACATCCAAAATCAGCAGGTCGGCTACCTTGTCCACATCCAGCACACCCCGGTCGTCCAGCGTCAAGGCCCTGGCAGAGCCGTAGGTGGCGGCGCGGAAGGCCTCAGCGGGGGAGAAGCGGTGCAGGCGGCAGGCCAGGACCAGAACCATCTGCATGGACTCCATCCAGCAGCCGGGATTGCAGTTGGTGGCCAGGGCCAGGGTCATGCCGCAGTCCAGCATGGGCCGGGGGTTGACCGGGTGGGGGTGATGTACGGCAAAATCGGTGCCTGGGAGGATGACTCCCACAACGCCGGCGTCCCGAAGCTTGGGCAGCACGGAGAGCGGGGTATAGTTTAGGTGGCCGGCATTGGCCATCTTCATTTCCGCAGCAAGGGCGGAGCCGCCGATGTCGGAATAGGCGTCGGTATGGATGGAGGGAATGAGCCCGTGATCACGGCCGCAGGAGAGGATTTTCTCTGCGTCGGCGGCAGTAAAATGCCCCTCGTCCACCCAAACATCGTTAAAGGAAGCCATATGGAAAGCTGCCACCTGGGGGATCATGTCCTGGCACAGGTGGTCAATGTACCAGTCTTTGTCCTTCCCCTCTTCCCAGCCGTGGGCGCCCAGGAAGGTGGGGACAATGTCCATGGGGAGGTTGGCACTGAGCAGGCGATTGACCTCCAGCATTTTCATCTCAGAGGGCAAAGTAAGGCCGTAACCGCTCTTGCTCTCGATGGTGGTGGTGCCGGTGATGAGCATGTTGCGCATTCTCCGCTCGGTGCGGGAGGCAAGAACCTCCACAGGCACATCCCGGGTCATGTTGACGGAGGCATAGATGCCGGTGGGAATACCGTATTTCTCCAATGTCTCAGGCCGGTCATCGGTAAGCTTGATGGCGTATTCCGCTACCCGGGAGCCGCCAAAGACCACATGGGTGTGACAGTCCACAAAGCCGGGGGTGACGACCTTTCCGGCGGCGTTGATACGCTGTACGCCTTCCAGAGAGCCGGCGGCCTGCTCTACCTCCTCTTTCGTTCCGATGGCCTTGATCTTGTTCCCCTCGATATAGATCCATCCGCCCTCCACCATACCCACATCGTGATTGCTCTCTCCACGCATGGTCAGAACCTGGGCAGCATTTTCAATGAGCAGCTTATTTTCCTTTTGTTCCATACAGTTGACCCCCTTATGGAAGTGTGTTTAGATACGGGCGAAAAGGGCGACGCGCATAAGCGAGTCGCCCTTCCCGCTGAAGATAGGAAGAAAACGGTGAAGTTAAAGATTAGCGGACATACTCGCCCTCGGGACCGAAGGTGACCTTGTCGGCGGGCTCCCACCAGAGAGGGATCTTGATGCTGTCGCCGCCGGCGATCTTGCCCTTGCCGTTGCAGACATCCTTGGCGGACTGATAGCCGGACTGAGCGTGACGGACCACGCCGATACCGGAGTCGGTGACCATGCAGGCGCCCAGACGGAAGTCGGCCTCGTCGGTGCCGTCGGCGATCATGGTAACGCCGGTGTGGACGGCCTCACCCATGGAGTAGTTGGCCTGGATGGCGATCAGGTCGCACATGGCAGCGCAGTCAAGCAGACCGTTGAGCATGGGCCAGTCGGAGATGTAGTCGCCGCCGTCGGGCATGTTCTCGGACTCGAAGGTGGGGTTGACGATGGAGCCGGAGTCCAGGTTGTCGCGGGAGAAGGCCACGGGGCCCTTGATCTCGCCCTTCTTGATCAGGTCGTTGACGGCCAGACCGAAGCGGCGGCGTTCGCCGAAGCCCATGTAGCAGATACGGGCGGGGAGAGCCTCGATGGGCAGGTGCTTGCGGGCCAGGTTGATCCAGCGCTCTACCAGAGCGTCGCCCTTGCAGACTTCCAGAGCCAGATCGTCCAGACGAGCCAGGTCGGCGGGATCGCCGGAGATGCAGGTCCAGCGGAAGGGACCGCGGCCCTCACAGAACAGGGGACGGATGTAGGCGGCCACAAAGCCTTCGATCTGCTTGGCCTCGGCCTCGGGCATACCGGCGTCCATGCACTCCTTGCGGATGCTGGTGCCGTACTCGAAGGCCTCGACGCCCCGCTTCTTGAACTCGATCATGGCGCGCAGCTGGCGCTTCATGGTCTCACGGGCGTCGGCCAGATACTGCTCACGATGCTCACCGCGGTACACATCAGCCTGCTCGCCGGTGTAGCCGGAGGGGATGTAGGAGATGGGGTCGTGGCAGGGGCACATCTCGGTGACCACGGCGGGGATGTAGTTCTTGGCCAGGGCTTCCTCGAAGATGTCGGCGGCATTGCCCACCACACCGATGGAGATGGGATCGTCCTTGGCAACATGCTCCTGAGCAATCTTCCAGGCCTCGTCCAGGGAGTAGACCTTCATATCCATGTAGTTCTTGGAGATACGGCGGTCAATCACGCGCTCGTCAGCGTCGGCCAGAATGACCACAGCGCCGTGCATCTTGCCGGCCCAGGTCTGGTTGCCGCCCATGCCGCCGGCACCGGCGGTCATGAAGATCTTGCCGTGCATGTCGTTCTCCCAGCCCTTCTTCAGGACGATGGCGGACAGGGTCTCGAAGGTGCCCTCGATCACGCCCTGGGTGCCGATGTACTCCCAGGGAGCGGCGGTGTACTGGGCGAAGATGGTCAGGTTCTTGTCCTGCAGGTCATAGAACCGCTCCCAGGTGGCCTTCATGATGTTGGTGGTGGCCATGACAACACGGGGAGCCAGGTTGTGGGTCTTGAAGATGGCCACGGGCATGCCGGACTGGATGACCAGGGTCTCGTCGTTCTCCAGGGTCTTCAGGGACTCGATGATGGCGTAGTAGGACTCCCAGTTACGGGCGCACTTGCCGTTGCCGCCGTAGATGACCAGCAGCTCGGGGATCTCGGCGTTCTCCATGTTGTTCTCCAGCATGCGGAGAATGGTCTCCTGCTTCCAGCCCTTGCAGCGCAGAGTGTCGGGCTGATCAAAGCCGCCGCGCTGGGCCTTTACGGAGAAAAGTACCTCGGGCTTGCCGGGCTTGGGGGCGAACATATTACCGCCGTTCATAGACATAATGCAGTTCCTCCATTCAAAAAATTTATTTACTATTCTTCTTTTGGTTCGGACATCAAATGCCGCAGTTCACAAGTACAGCTATATCATACCGTCGATCTGTCGATAGGCCGTCGATAAATCCTTCCTTTTCTGGTGTTCTGCACAATTTTTTCCGTCGATACAAATTTTCTTTTCGTCGAATGGCAAGGATAATCGACAATTTAAACGGAGAATAGGAAAAATGAGTAGGAGCAGTAGTGTGTTCGGGCGGAAAAGCAGTTGATGAGAAGATAAATTAAGGTGAAGGGTGAACCTTTGAATCTAAATGTTAAATGAAAAAAGAAAATCGTTAATATTATAAATTTATGGTTGCCCCTCTTGCATTACCTGGACAAATTTGTTATCCTAGAGTCAGTGAACAGGCAGCTTCACAAGTACGCAATGTAATACCATCAGGAACCGCCCCTTCTGTGATATAGAAGCGGCGGCTTAAGGTCGGCTGTTGCATGCGGCGGGTGAAGTGCTTTTTTCTTTTCTCCTTCCGCCGGCAAGCAAGCCGAGGAAGGAGTTTTTTATTATGAACCCGAATGTTGTGGAAGTGCTCAGCAAGATTATGGATTCTAACGATACCACTGTAGGCGGAGGATCTGCGTCGGCTCTGTCTGGGGCGATGGCGGCCGGGATGATCGGCATGGTGGCCAAGCTGTCCAAGAAAAAGCCAGTTAATTTTACAGTGGAGCAGTACGACGAGATTGCCGCTGAGTGCGATGAGCTGGTCCAAAAGCTTCAGGAAGGCTGTGTGCGGGATACGGAGGCCTACTGCATGATCGTGGATGCCTTTAAACTTCCCAAGGGTACCGATGAGGAGAAGGCGGCCCGCAGTGCGGCGGTCCAGGCGGCGGCTATCAAAGCAGCCGAGGTGCCCAGAGACAATGGACGGCTGAATGCCCGGGTATTTGAATTGGGCACCATGCTGAAGGGAAATTCCAATCCTGCCTGTCTGTCCGATTTGACCAGTGCTCTGTATCTGTCCGAGGGCGGCGTCAAGGATTGCGTACTGAATGTTCAGGCCAATCTGGGGATGATCAAGGATGAAAAGGTGCAGGCGGCCCTGAAAGAGGATATGCTGGAACTGCTGCTCCAGGTTATTTAATGAAATGAAGGAAAAGTAATACATATTTTTAATTTAGAATAGGAGTGTTCAAAATGAAATGTTTAATGGCAGAGGTAAACTTCAGTGAGGGCAAGAATCAGGATTTGATCAATCAGGTTCGTGATGCCATGCTGGACGGAGAGCCCATTGATCTCATGGAAATCTCCTCCGATGCCGACCACAACCGTACTGTCTTTACCTTCAAGGGTGAGCCCCGTGCGGTGCTGGAGGCCACCAAGCGTCTGTCCGCCAAGGCGGTGGAGCTGATCGACATGACCAAGCACACCGGCGCCCATCCCCGCATCGGTGCAGTAGATGTGGTTCCCTTTATTCCTGTAAAGGATGTGACCATTGAGGAAGCACTGGAGCTTTGCCGCGAATACGGCAAATTCATGGGCGGGCTTGGCGTGCCTGTATACTATTATGAGGATGCCGCCACCTGTGAGGAGCGTAAGAGCCTGCCCAAGATCCGCAAGGGCCAGTATGAGGGCCTGGAGGAGAAAATGAAGGATCCCGCCTGGAAGCCTGACGAAGGCCCCTCTGATTTCAATGCCAAGAGCGGCGCCACTGTTACCGGTGTGCGCTTCCCCCTGGTGGCCTTTAATGTGAATCTGCAGACCAAGGATCTGGAGATCGGGAAGAAGATCGTCAAGGCGGTCCGTGCTGCCACTGGCGGTTATCAGCATGTAAGGGCCATTGCTCTGGTGCTGGAGGACCGGGACGGCATCGTGCAGGTGTCCATGAACTTGACCAACTACGAGAAGACGCCCATCCACCGTGTGTTTGAGACCATCAAGAGCGAGGCCTCCCAGTATGGTGTGGGTGTAGTGGACTGTGATCTGGTGGGGCCCGTGCCCGTTTATGCCCTCCACGATGTGCTGAAATTCTATCTGCGCACCCATAACTTCAAGCTGGAGCAGCTCTATATGTAAGTGAGCGGCAAAGTAAAAAAGTAAATTTTTGTTAAATCCATAAAGATTGAACATGAAAGCAGGGAAGAACCGCCCGTCTGGGTGGTTCTTCCACTTTTTTTCGAGAATCTTCGGCGGGAGGCCGATAGAGGCGGCTGGACAGAGGTGTGGAAGTGTGGTAAAATAAACTGAATTACTATGAATACCACTTTATGTGGAAAGTAAGAGTTGAGAGGTATCGCATATGTCTGAACAGAATAAAATACCTGCCGGGCACCGGAATGGGGGGTTCAGTTCCTCCATCGGCTTTATTATCGCCTGCGTGGGCTCGGCGGTGGGCCTGGGAAACATCTGGATGTTCCCCTATCGACTGGGAGAGTACGGAGGGGCGGCTTTCCTGATTCCCTATCTGTTGTTTGTTCTCCTGTTTGGCTGGGTGGGTCTGTCTGCTGAGTTCGGCATCGGCCGCCTGGCCGGGACAGGGACCATCGGGGCCTATGAGCGCTGCTTTCAGGAGCGCGATCCCAAGCTGAAGAAGCTGGGAGGAATCATCAGCTGGGTGCCCCTGATGGGCTCCTTGGGCATTGCCATCGGATACGCTGTTATCATGGGCTGGGTGCTCAACTGTCTGGCAGGCTCTCTGTCCGGGGTGCTGCTCCAGTCCGATCCTGCGGAGTTTTTCCAGGCCGCCGCGGTGGATTTTGGAAATCCTCTCTGGCACACAGTAGTGGTGGTGATCGTCTGCCTGGTGCTGATGTTTGGGGTGACTGCCGGCATCGAGAAGGTGAGCAAGGTGCTCATGCCCTTGTTCTATGTGCTGTTTATCATCTTGGCTGTTTGGGTGGCTACCCTGTCCGGGGCGGGAGAGGGGTACCGCTTTCTGCTGGTCCCCGACTGGTCCAAGCTGCTGGAGCCCTACACCTGGGTCATGGCCATGGGGCAGGCATTCTTTTCACTGTCTATCACCGGCTCCGGAATGATCGTCTATGGAGCCTACTTGGACAAGAGCGCGGACATTCCCAAGGCCTCCATCCGCACTGCCATTTTTGACACCATGGCCGCCCTGCTGGCCGCTATGGCCATCATGCCCGCGGTCTTTGCCTATGATCTGGATGTGGCCCGGGGGCCCTCCCTGATGTTCGTCACACTGCCCACGGTTTTCCAGCAGATGCCCATGGGACAGCTGTTTGCGGTATTCTTCTTTGTGTCTGTCATGTTTGCAGGCCTTACCTCCCTGATCAACATGTTTGAAGCGGTGGCCGAAAGCTGGCAGAGCCACTTCAAGCTGGGACGAAAGACTGCCGTGCTCATCTGCTCTGCGCTGACTCTTGGAGTGGGTATCTTTATGGAGTCGGAAGCCAGAGTGGGGTCCTGGATGGACTTCATTACCATCGTGGTGGTGCCGATCGGCGCGGTGATGGGGGCTGTCTCCATCTACTATGTGCTGGGGTGGCAGAAGCTGCGGGCCGAACTGGAGCAGGGGAGAGAAAAGCCTGTGAGCCGGTTTTTCGGCCCGGTGGGCAAGTATGTTTATGTGCCCTTGACCATTCTGGTGGTCATCCTGGGCTTCGCTTTTGGCGGGATCGGCTGATAAAGCGGTGCTGATCCTTTTGACAAGGGGGAGAAAAGGATGAAAAAGGAATATCATATCGATATGTGCAACGGTCCGCTGGCCAGTAAGATCCTGCTGTTTGCGGTACCGCTGATCGCCTCCAGTCTGCTGCAGCTGCTGTTTAATGCGGCGGATGTAGTGGTGGTAGGTAAGTTTGCCGGTAAGGAAGCTCTGGCTGCGGTGGGGTCCAACACCGCTCTGATCAACCTGCTCATCAATCTGTTTGTGGGCCTGTCGGTGGGTGCCAATGTAGTGGTGGCTCGGGACTTGGGGGCCGGACGGTATGACCGGGTGAAAAAGGATGTTCATACTACTGTTACCCTGGCTTTCATCAGCGGCGTCGTAATGATGATTTTTGGGGTGGTTATGGTCCGACAGCTGCTGGAGTGGATGTCCTCGCCCACCGATGTCATTGATTTGGCCACTGTTTACCTGAGAATCTATTTCTTTGGAATGCCGGCCAATATGCTTTACAATTTTGGTTCGGCTATTCTCCGGGCTGAAGGGGATACCCAGCGGCCCCTCTACTACCTGCTCTTTGCGGGAATCGTCAATGTAATCCTCAATCTGGTGTTTGTCATCATCTTCCAAATGGATGTGGCCGGCGTGGCACTGGCCACCATCATCTCCCAGTATATCTCCGCGGGCTTGGTTCTGCGGTGCCTGATGAAGGAACAGGGTCCCCTCCACCTGGATCTGAAGCAGCTGGAACTGCGGCGGCTGGTGGTCATGCGGATCTTTCAGGTGGGCCTGCCCGCCGGCTTTCAGGGCGTGGTTTTTGCCCTGTCCAATGTGGTGATCCAGTCCTCCCTGAACTCCTTCAACGATCCGGTCCTGGTGGCCGGCTCTTCGGCGGGGGCCAATATCGAGAGCTTTGTCTATGCGGCTATGAACGCCTTTTACCAGTCGGCCATCACCTTTGTGGGCCAGAACTATGGTGCAGGCAAGTGCGACCGGGTAGACCGGGTGACCAAGCAGTGTCTGCTGTTTGTAGTGGCTACCGGACTGGTGCTGGGGAATCTGGCCTATTACTTCGGCGATGTTCTGGCCGGCTTTTATGTCCAGGCGGGAGAGGACGATGTGATCGCTCAGGCTGTGGTCCGTATGGGCTTTATCGCCCGGTTCTATTTCATCTGCGGCATCATGGATACCATGGTGGGCGTGCTTCGAGGACTGGGATACTCGGTCATTCCGATGATCGCCTCCCTGGTGGGAGCCTGTGGCCTGCGGCTTTTGTGGGTAGCCACGGTCTTTCAGGTCTACACCACCCCGGCCAGTCTGTATATCTCCTATCCCATTACCTGGGCCATCACCGGGCTGGTCCATATCGGATTTTTCCTGTTTGTGCGGAAACGCGCTTATGCCAGAGTGAGGAGCAGCGGCGCGGCTTACCTGGCTACAGAGGGAGAACACCCCGAGATCAAAAAGTAAAAGTACGGCCCGCCGGCAGTTCAATGAACTGCCGGCGGGCTGCTTCTTTTTTTGTATGCATTTCCTTGCTTTTTACAGGGGAAACAGAGTGCATGCCTGGGAAGAATAACAGAGGATGAAATTTACAAAGAACCGGCCCCCGGAGCTGTGCTCCGAGGGCCGAAACTTGAATTTATTTTTAAGATTACACAATGCGCCGGGCGCCCACATAGCCGGAGGAGATGTAGGGATCGTTCAGGTCGCTGATGATAACACCCACACCGGGGGTGGAGGCATGCACATACTGGTTGTTGCCGATGTAGATGCCCACATGGGAGGCGGCTTTGGTAGAGCCGTTCTGACAGAACATCACCAGATCGCCGGGCTGCAGCTGGCTCTTCTCTACGGCATAACCGTTGCTGAGCTGATTGGAGGCGGTGCGGTTGATGGTGTAGCCGAACTGGGAATACACATAGTAAGTAAGACCGGAGCAGTCAAAGCCTTTGGGGGAACTGCCGCCGTACACATAGGGATAACCCACGAACTGCAGGGCATAGTTGGCGATCTCCTGACCTTTGCCGGACTGGGAAGCGACAGAGGCGTCGACCTCTTTCACATACTCAGCGCTCACATAGCCGGAGTCGATCTTGTACCAGCCGTTTTCGGCAGTGGCCTTCAAAATCTGTCCGGAACGGACGGAGCCGACCTTGTCGTAGCTGGTATCGGGACCGGAGCGGACATTCAGTACGGAAGTGGTGACCTGAATGTAGACGGGCTCAGACTCCACGGGGAGGGAGGCGGCTTCGGCCTCGTTTACCACTAGGTAATCGCCGGAGACATAGCCGGTGGTGTTGTCAACATGGATCTGGTACCAGCCGTTCTCCACGGCGGTGAGCACCTCGACGGTAGTGCCGTGGGGCAGCTGGGCCAGGATAGAACCGGTGGTGTCGGCCTGGGAGCGAACACGAAGGCTGGAGCCCTCGGTGTTGACGGTACCGGAGACAGCAAAAGCAGGGGTAATCATAGCGCCCAACAGAAGCATACTGACAGTCATTCGGACGGCGGAACGGGGGAAATGCATAACGGGTGTCCTCCTTTTATCTATGTGTACATCAGGTGGTGGGTCGTGGGAGAGAGGGGGATCACTTCCCGCTCAGTGCCCGTTCCAGCCATACGGAGGCCACATCCATGGCGGCGTACAGGCTGTCCTTTTCACTTTTCTTGACCACGCGGTCCCGGCTTTTCAGGTCGGGGTCGGTGAGCTGGAGCTGTACGGAAACCTTGTCGGCCATGGCCAGATCGCCCTGCTGCTTGGTGGAGAGGACCTGAAGCATAATGATGTACTTCTCGGCCATGGTTCCGTAATAAATAAGGTTGCCCTTGCGGCGCAGGGGATGACCTTTATAGGAAAGAGGAATGTTTTCTGCTGACATAAGGGCCTCCTGGTAAATGAGTGATTACAAAACTTGTAACCGAATTGTAACATATCTGAGGAAAGATGTCAAATCATTTTAAAAGAAACTTTCATGAAAATTTAAGAAAGTCTCAAAGGGGCCGAAAAACAAAAAAGGATAGGTCTTGACAACCTATCCCATCCATGTTAAAATAAAATGCTTTCGTATCCGTAAAGGGAGTGGATACTTCCCCATCATTTGCATAAGCAGTCTATCATGTCTCTGAGAAAAAGGCAAGACAGAGCGGGGATAAAACGCCCACACTGCCGGGTGTGCGGAAAGACGAGGAAAAACCGAAATTGTGCACAATGACGGTAGATGCCCCCGTTTTTCCTGACATCCGGCGAAGAAAAGTAAGAACCAACCGTGAAATCAGAAGAAAGCGAGTGGATTTTTTAGCATGGTCGTGAAGGATGTAATGTATGGCAAGACTCCCCGAAAGAGTTTTGCCCGGTACCAGGAGATTCTGGAGATGCCCAACCTGCTGGAGGTCCAGAAAACTTCCTATCAGTGGTTTTTGGACACCGGTCTGCGGGAGGTGTTCCGGGATGTGGGCGCCATTGTGGACTATGCCGGCAACCTGGAGCTGACCTTTGAGGACTTCTCCATGGACGAGAAGCCCAAGTATGATGTGGAGGAGTGCAAGGCCCGAGACGCCACCTATGCCGCTCCCATCAAGGTAAAGGTCCACCTGCGCAACACCCAGAACAACCAGATCGACGAGCAGGAGATTTTTATGGGGGACTTCCCCATCATGACCCAGTCCGGCACCTTTGTTATCAATGGAGCCGAGCGTGTCATTGTCTCCCAGATCGTCCGTTCCCCCGGCATGTACTACTCCTGCACCGCGGACAAGGCGGACAACCTCACCTTTGCCACCACCGTCATCCCTTACCGCGGTGCCTGGCTGGAGTATGAGACCGACCTTTCCGACATCTTCTATGTCCGCATCGACAAAAACCGCAAGCTGCCCATCACCTGCCTGATCCGCGCCCTGGGTCCCCGTACCGACGCGGAGATCATTGAACTGTTCGGCGAGGATGAGCGCATTCTGGCCACTCTGGAAAAGGACGCCTGCAAGACCTATGAGGAGGCCCTGCTGGAGATCTACCGCAAGCTCCGCCCCGGCGAGCCCCCCACGGTAGACTCCTCCAAGACCCTGCTGGAGGCCACCTTCTTCGATCCCCGCCGGTACGACCTCAGTATGGTGGGCCGGTACAAGTTCAACAAGAAGATGGCCCTGTGGAACCGCCTGTCCGGCCACAAGCTGGCCGCCCCTGTAGCCGATCCCCGTACCGGTGAGATCATTGCCGAGGCCGGCGAGGTCCTTACCCGGGAGCGGGCCAAGGAGCTGGACAACCGGGGCGTCAATGAGGCCGTTCTGGATATGGACGGCAAGAGGGTGAAGGGCTTCTCCAACAACATGGTCCATCTGGAGGACTTTGTGGACTTCGATCCCGCCGAGGTGGGCGTGGACGAGATGGTATCCTTCCCTGTCCTGTGCTCTCTGCTGGACCAGTTCTCCGGTGAGGAGCTGAAGGAGGCCATCCGGGAGCACCTGGACGATCTTATTCCCAAGCACATCACTGTGGAGGACATCATGGCCTCCATCAACTACCTCAACTGCCTGGCCCACGGGGCGGGTACCCCCGATGACATTGACCACCTGGGCAACCGCCGTCTGCGCTGTGTGGGCGAGCTGATCCAGAACCAGTTCCGCATCGGCTTCAGCCGCATGGAGCGGGTCATTCGGGAGCGCATGACCACTCAGGATCTGGATGTGGTCACTCCCCAGAGCCTCATCAATATCCGGCCTGTTACCGCCGCCATCAAGGAATTTTTCGGTTCCAGCCCCCTGAGTCAGTTCATGGACCAGACCAACCCTCTGGCCGAGCTGACCCACAAGCGCCGTCTGTCCGCTCTGGGCCCCGGCGGTCTGAGCCGTGACCGGGCTTCCTTTGATGTGCGAGATGTTCACTACAGCCACTACGGCCGTCTGTGCCCCATTGAGACCCCCGAAGGTCCCAACATCGGCCTGATCTCCTACCTGGCCTCCTACGCCCGCATCAACCGCTTCGGCTTTATCGAGGCCCCCTACCGGAAGGTGGATAAGGCCACCGGAAAGGTCACCGATGAGATCGAGTATATGACCGCCGATGTGGAGGACGAGTACACCATCGGCCAGGCTACCGAGCCTCTGGACGAAAATGGCTGCTTTATCAACGAGCGCATTACCTGCCGTCACCGCAACGAGACCATTTCCGTGGACCGCCGCCAGGTGGACTATGTGGATGTGTCCCCCAAGATGATGGTGTCTGTGGCTACCGCCATGATTCCCTTCCTTCAGAACGATGACGCCAACCGCGCCCTGATGGGCGCCAACATGCAGCGCCAGGCCGTGCCTCTCCTGCGTCCCGAAGCCCCCATTGTGGCTACCGGCCAGGAGCACAAGAACTGCATTGACTCCGAGGTGGCCATTCTGGCTGAGGGTCCGGGTGTTGTCACCAAGGTATCTGCCCGGTATATCACCGTGGCCTACGACAACGGCGAGACCAAGGAGTACCGCCTGACCAAGTACCTGCGCTCCAACCACACCACCTGTATCAACCAGCGGCCCATTGTGGATGCCGGTCAGCGGGTGGAGTTCCAGGATGTGCTGGCTGACGGTCCTTCCACCGACCACGGTGAGATCGCTCTGGGCCGGAACATCCTCATGGGCTTCATGACCTGGGAGGGCTATAACTACGAGGACGCCATCCTCCTCAACGAGCGCATTGTCCGGGACGATGTTTTCACTTCCATCCACATCGAGGAGTACGAGACCGAGGCCCGGGATACCAAGCTGGGTCCCGAGACCATCACCCGGGACATCCCCAATGTGGGCGAAGACGCCCTGAAGGACCTGGACGAGCACGGCATCATCCGGGTGGGCGCCGAGATCCGCGCCGGCGACTATCTGGTGGGTAAGGTCACCCCCAAGGGTGAGGCTGAGGCCACTGCAGAGGAGAAGCTGCTCCGGGCCATCTTTGGCGAAAAGGCCCGTGAGGTCCGGGATACCTCTTTGAAGGTGCCTCACGGCGAGGCCGGTATCGTGGTGGATGTCAAGGTTTTCACCCGGGAAGACGGCGACGAGCTGGGCCCGGGCGTCAATCAGGTGGTTCGGGTCTATATTGCCCAGAAGCGTAAGATCTCCGTGGGCGACAAGATGGCCGGCCGCCACGGCAACAAGGGTGTGGTTTCCCGCATCCTGCCCCAGGAGGATATGCCCTTCCTGCCCGACGGCACTCCTCTGGACATCGTACTGAACCCCCTGGGCGTGCCTTCCCGTATGAACATCGGTCAGGTGCTGGAGGTCCATCTGGGCTATGCCGCCAAGACCCTGGGCTGGAAGGTAGCCACCCCCATCTTTAACGGCGCCACCGAGGAGGACATTCAGGAGTGTCTGAAGATGGCTGGCCTTGCCCGTGAGGTGGGTAAGGATGAGCCCCTCATCGGCAAGCAGCTCTACCTGGCCGACGAGACCCAGGAGGGCGGCATGCGCGCCCTGACCCCCGAGGAGATGGCTGACGACAAGCAGGTTGCCGCCTGGCAGCAGGAGGGTCTGCTCCGTCTGGTGGACGGCAAGAACTGGCTGTATGACGGCCGCACCGGCCGGCGGTTTGACAACCCCGTCACCGTGGGCTATGTGTACTTCCTGAAGCTGCACCACCTGGTGGATGATAAGATCCACGCCCGCGCCACCGGCCCCTACTCCCTGGTCACCCAGCAGCCTCTGGGCGGCAAGGCCCAGTTCGGCGGCCAGCGCTTCGGCGAAATGGAGGTGTGGGCTCTGGAGGCCTACGGCGCCGCTTATACCCTCCAGGAGATTTTGACCGTCAAGTCCGACGATGTCACCGGCCGTGTAAAGACCTACGAGGCCATTGTCAAGGGCCTCAATGTGCCCAAGCCCGGTGTGCCTGAGTCCTTTAAGGTTCTGATCAAGGAGCTGCAGTCTCTGTGTCTTGATATCCGGGTACTGGATGACCAGGGTAACGAGATCGAACTGAAGGATGACGACGATGACGGCTACCAGCCCGTCCGGGACGACTACTACGACCGGGATGACGATTTCGGCTATCAGAGCGATGCCGACTTTGCCTCCGCCGGCGGCTTCACCTTCAAGGGTGACAGCGACGACGACGATCTGACCATTGAAGCTTCCGATGAGAGTGCGGACGAGAACATGTTCGCTTCGGAAGATGACTATAACTGAGAGAGGGAGGAGATTTCACAATGAGTTACGCTGAGTTTGACGCCATCCGAATCGGCATCGCCTCCCCTGAGCAAATTCGCGAGTGGTCCTTCGGCGAGGTCAAGCGCCCCGAGACCATCAACTACCGTACCCTGAAGCCTGAGAAGGACGGATTGTTCTGCGAGAAGATCTTTGGCCCCACCAAGGACTGGGAGTGTAACTGCGGAAAGTACAAGAAGATCCGCTACAAGGGCAAGATCTGCGACCGATGCGGTGTGGAGATCACCAAGGCCAAGGTCCGCCGTGAGCGTATGGGCCACATCGAGCTGGCCGCTCCAGTCTCCCACATCTGGTATTTCAAGGGCATCCCCTCCCGGATGGGTCTGCTGCTGGACATCAGCCCCCGGATTCTGGAGAAAGTCCTGTACTTTGCCGCCTATATCGTTATTGATCCCGGCTTTACCCCTCTGTCCAAGAACCAGATCCTCTCTGAAAAAGAGTATCGTGATATGCGGGAGAAGTACGAGGATGACTTTGACGCCGGTATGGGCGCCGAGGCCGTGAAAAAGCTTCTGCAGCAGATCAATCTGGAGGAGCTGAGCGAGCAGCTTCGCAAGGAGTTGAAAGACGCCTCCGGACAGAAGAAGGCACGCATCGTCAAGCGGCTGGAGGTTGTGGATGCTTTCCGCCTCTCCGGCAACAAGCCCGAGTGGATGATCATTGATGTGCTGCCCGTCATCCCCCCCGAGATCCGGCCCATGGTCCCCCTGGACGGCGGACGCTATGCCTCCTCCGACCTCAACGACCTCTACCGCCGGGTCATTAACCGCAACAACCGCCTGAAGCGCCTCATTCAGCTGAAGGCCCCCGACATCATCGTCCGCAACGAAAAGCGCATGCTTCAGGAGGCTGTGGATGCCCTCATCGACAACGGCCGCCGGGGCCGTGCCGTCACCGGTGCCAACAACCGCGCACTGAAGTCCCTGAGTGATATGCTCAAGGGTAAGCAGGGCCGCTTCCGCCAGAACTTGCTGGGCAAGCGCGTGGACTATTCCGGCCGTAGCGTTATCGTGGTAGGCCCCAGCCTGAAGATCTATCAGTGCGGCCTGCCCAAGGAAATGGCCATTGAGCTCTTCCGCCCCTTCGTGATGAAGAAGCTGGTGGACGACGGTCTGGCTAATAACATCAAGGCTGCCAAGAAGATGGTGGAGAAGGGCGAGGGCGCTGTGTGGGATGCCCTGGAGTTTGTCATCAAGGACCACCCCGTTATGCTCAACCGTGCCCCTACTCTGCACCGTCTGGGTATTCAGGCCTTCGAGCCTGTCCTGGTAGAGGGCCGCGCCATCAAGCTCCACCCCCTGGTATGTACCGCCTTCAACGCCGACTTCGACGGCGACCAGATGGCCGTCCATGTGCCCCTGTCCGCCGAGGCTCAGACCGAGGCCCGGGTACTCATGCTCTCTGCCAACAACCTTCTTCGTCCCCAGGACGGCGGCCCTGTCACCATCCCCTCTCAGGATATGATTCTGGGCGCCTACTACCTCACCTATATCCGTGAGGAGGGGGATGTGAACCACGCCTTTGCCGACAAGGACGAGGCTATGCTGGCATACGACGCCGGAGTGGTCACCCTCCACACCCCCATCCAGGTGCGGATGTTCCGGGAGATCGACGGTGAGATGCGTCACCAGCTGGTAAAGACCACGGTGGGCCGTCTCATCTACAACGAAGCCATCCCCCAGGATCTGGGCTTTGTGGACCGTACCGATCCTGAGACCATGTTCGACCCCGAGATCAATTTCGTGGTGGGCAAGAAGCAGCTGGGCAAGATCATTGACAAGTGCATTACCAAGCACGGCTTTACGATTGCTGCCGGTGTGCTGGACGCCATCAAGGACCTGGGCTATCACTACTCCACTCTGGGCTCCCTCACCGTGGCCATCGCTGATATGACGGTTCCTGCCAAGAAGTATGAACTCATCCACGCTACTGAGCAGGAGATTATCAAGATCGACCGTCAGTACCGCCGTGGTCTTATCACCAACGACGAGCGCTACCGCCTGTCCGTGGCCGCCTGGGAAAAGACCACCAAGGATGTCACCGACGCCCTTCAGGAGTCCATGGACCAGTACAACCCCATCTTTATGATGGCCGATTCCGGTGCCCGTGGTTCTATGGCTCAGATCCGTCAGCTGGCCGGTATGCGCGGCCTGATGGCCGATACCGCCGGCCGTACCATTGAGATCCCCATCAAGGCCAACTTCCGTGAGGGCCTTTCCGTTCTGGAGTACTTCATCTCCTCCAGAGGCGCCCGAAAGGGTATGGCCGATACCGCTCTGCGTACTGCCGACTCTGGTTATCTGACCCGCCGTCTGGTGGATGTCTCTCAGGAGGTTATCATCCGGGAGGACGACTGCGGCACCGACGACGGCATCGAGGTCAGCGAGATCGAGGAGCACGGCCAGGTCATCGAGACCTTTGCCGAGCGTGTCCACGGCCGTTACCCCGCCCATGACATTGTGGATCCCACCACCGGTGAGGTCCTCTTCACCCGGGATACCATGCTGCGCAAGGATGATGCCGCTACCCTGGAGGCCCACGGCATCCACGCTGTAAAGATCCGCTCCGTGCTTACCTGCCGGGCCCGCAGCGGCGTGTGCGCCAAGTGCTACGGCATCAACCTGGCCATCGGCGAGCCTGTGGGCGCCGGCGAGGCGGTGGGTATCATTGCCGCCCAGTCCATCGGCGAGCCCGGTACCCAGCTGACCATGCGTACTTTCCACACCGGCGGCGTGGCCGGCGGCGATATCACCCAGGGTCTTCCCCGTGTTGAGGAGCTCTTTGAGGCCCGTAAGCCCAAGAAGATGGCCCAGCTGGCTGAGATCGGCGGCCGGGTGACCATAGAGGAGACCAAGCGCAATGTCATGTGCAACCTGACCATCACTGCCGACGACGGTGAGGTGGTCACCTACGCCCTGCCCTACTCTGCCGGCATCAAGGTGAAGGAGGGGGATGTGGTGCCCAAGGGCGAGCAGCTCACCGAGGGCGCTCTGTCTCCCCACGAGGTTTTGCGCATCCGCGGCCTGTCTGAGTGCCATAACTACCTGATCCGCGAGGTTCAGAAGGTGTACCGTCAGCAGGGCGTTGACACCAACGATAAGCACATTGAGGTCATCGTCCGTCAGATGATGCGCAAGGTCCGTGTGGAGGACGCCGGAGATTCCAACCTGCTGTCCGGCTCCACCATCGATATCATTGAGTTCCTGGATGCCGAGAAGGCGGTGAAAGACCGCATCGCTGCCGGTGAGCGCAGCGAGATGGGTGAGGAGCTGCGTCTGCCCACCTGCACCCGTCTGCTCATGGGTATCACCAAGGCCTCTCTGGCCACCGAGTCCTTCCTGTCCGCCGCCTCCTTCCAGGAGACCACCAAGGTGCTCACCGA
>CALWOR010000018.1 GCA_944383205.1 uncultured Oscillospiraceae bacterium
AGGAGAAGGTGGGCCTGGTGGAGGAGCGCTCTCCCCAGACGGTGGCGGAGTACCGCGCCAAGCTGGAGGCGAGGATGAACGAGGTCCTCTCCAACACCCAGCTGGACCCCGCCCGCATCCTTACCGAGGCGGCCATCTTTGCCGACAAGGTGGCCGTGGACGAGGAGACAGTGCGTCTGCGCAGCCACATCGACCAGCTCCGGGAGATGCTCTCCAAGGGGGGAGCCACCGGAAGAAAGCTGGACTTTCTCATTCAGGAGTTCAACCGGGAGGCCAATACCATCGGCTCCAAGTGCTCCGACATCGACATCGCCCGCCAGGTGGTGGACATCAAGGCGGAGATCGAGAAGATCCGGGAGCAGGTCCAGAACATCGAGTGAGGAGGCCTGGGATTGAAGCTCATTGACATCGGATTTGGAAACCTGGTGTCCGCCGGACGGCTCATCGCCGTGGTCAGCCCTGACTCCGCCCCCATCAAGCGCATGGTCCAGGAGGCCAGGGACCGGGGGCAGCTGGTGGACGCCACCTACGGCCGCAAGACCCAGGCGGTACTCATATTGGACAACGACCATCTGGTGCTGTCCGCCCTTACCCCGGAGCACATCTCCCAGCGGGTGGAGGGGACGGACAGGAAGGAGGAACCATGCTGAAACAGAAAGAGAGAGGCCAGCTCATCGTGCTCTCCGGCCCCTCGGGAGTGGGCAAGAGTACGGTGATCGCCGAGCTGTTCAGCCAGCGGAAGAATATCCACTTCTCCGTCTCCTACACCACCCGGCAGCCCCGGGTGGGGGAGCAGGACGGGGTGAATTACAACTTCGTCTCCCGGGAGGAGTTTGAGGGGATGATCCGGCGGGGCGAGCTGCTGGAGTACGCCGAGTATGTGGACAACTACTACGGCACCTCCCTGAAAGCCATTGAGGAGCAGCTGAGCCAGGGCGTGGATGTACTCCTGGATATCGAGGTCCAGGGCGCGGCCAAGGTCCGGGAGCGCTGCCCTGACGCGCTGTTCATCTTCATCATTCCCCCCTCCTTTGAGGAGCTCTCCCGCCGCCTCCACCGCCGGAACACCGACAGCGAGGAGGTCATCGCCGGCCGCCTGGAGAAGGCCCGGGTGGAGTTCCGGGAGATCCCCCACTATGACTACCTGGTCATCAACGACAAGGTGTCCCATGCAGTGGAGGAGATCGAGGCCATCCTCACCGCCGCCGAGTGCCGAGTGGAGAACCGGAAGGCCATTCTCACCCAGTTCGCCTGAAAAAAAGGAAATTGAAACAATAAGGAGTCTTTTGCTATGATGCTCTATCCCGCTATGAAAGATCTGCTGAAGCATATCCCCAGCCGCTATGAGCTGGTCAATGTGGTGGCCTGTCGGGCCCGCCGTATCGCCCGTGAGGCCGAGCTGGAGGGAGAGCCCCTCCAGGAGAAGCCTGTCAGCATCGCCATTCAGGAGGTGGCCGACGGCAAGCTGGAGGCGGAAGCCGCCCAGCAGCAGGAGGAACAGGAAAACCAGCAGGTTTGATGGGAACGAAGCAAGCGTAGGGGAATCCCCTTCGCTTGCTTCCCTTCCGTTTAAGGGGGCGGGGCCATGGGACGAAAAATTGCAAAAGTGGCCGTGGCCAGGGCTGTCTATGCCATCGACCGCCCCTACGACTATCTGATCCCCCGGGAGCTGGAGGATACCCTGGTTCCCGGCATGCGGGTGCTGGTGCCCTTCGCCGCGGGCAACCGAGGCTCGGAGGGGATCATCCTCTCCCTGGGGGAGGAGGACGGGGATGGACAGAACCTGAAGCTCATCCAGGCGGCTCTGGACGAGGAGCCGGTGCTGGACCACAGGGCCATTCAGCTGGCCCTGTGGATGCGGGAGCGGTATTTCTGCACCCTTTACGACTGTGTGAAGGCCATGCTCCCCGCGGGACTGTGTTTCTCCCTCCGGGACCAGGTGGCCCTGTGCCCGGGTGTGGACCGGGAACGGGCCTACCAGGCCGGGGCGGGGGACAGCGCCGCAGAGCACCTGCTGGACCTGCTCTGGAGCTGGGGTGGAAAGGGAGACATGGAGCAGATTCGTCTGGCCTTCGGCCCCAAAGATCCAAACCCCGCCATCCGCCGCCTTCGGGAGGCGGGGGTGGTCCGGGTGGAGACCAGCACGCAGCGGGGGGTGGGGGACAAGACGGAAAAGCTGGCCGTGCTGACCATCCCCGCCGAGGAGGCCATGGCCATGGTGGCTCCCCGGCGGAAAAGCGCCCCCCTGCGCTACGCCGTGACCGAGCTGCTCTGCCAGCTGGGGGCTGCCTCGGCCAAGGAGCTGTGCTACTTCACCGGGGCTTCCATGCCCACCATCAAGTCCCTGGAGAAAAGCGGGATCCTCACCCTGGAGATGCAGGAGGTTCTGCGCCGCGTCCCCCTGGAGGATGTGGAGCCCGCTCCGCCCCCGGTGCTCAATGAGGAGCAGCATGAGGCCTTTGAGGGGCTGGACCGGCTGGCCGCCGGTGGAAAAGCCGCCGCTGCGCTCCTGTACGGGGTGACGGGCAGCGGCAAGACCCAGGTGTATATCCGCCTGATCCAGGCGGCACTGGAGCGGGGAAAAACAGCCCTGGTACTGGTGCCGGAGATCGTTCTCACGCCACAGCTGTTAAGGATCTTCGCCTCACACTTTGGCGAGAAGGTCGCCCTTCTCCACAGCTCCCTTCGGGCGGGGGAGCGGTACGACGAGTGGAAGCGGGTCCGCCGGGGAGAGGCCCAGGTGGTCATCGGTACCCGCTCAGCGGTCTTTGCCCCTCTGGACGAGCTGGGCCTCATCATTCTGGATGAGGAGCAGGAGGGCAGCTACAAGTCGGAAAACGCCCCCCGCTACCACGCCCTGGAGGTGGCCAAGTACCGCTGTGTCCAGCATAAGGCTCTGCTGGTGCTGGGCTCTGCCACTCCGTCGGTGGAGTCCATGTACCGCGCCGGAAGGGGGGACTACGCCCTCTTTACCCTGAAAAACAGATATAACCAAAAGGCCCTGCCCAAGGTCATGGTCGTAGACATGAAACAGGAGCTGCGTGCGGGAAACAATACCGACATCAGCTCCGTACTGGGGGAGGAGCTGGAGGAGAACTTCAAGCGTGGGGAGCAGGCCATTTTGTTCCTCAACCGCCGGGGGGCCAGAAGCATGGTCACCTGCGGGGAGTGCGGGGCGGTGCCTGAGTGCCCCCGGTGCTCGGTGAAGCTCACCTATCACTCGGCCAACGGACGGCTCATGTGCCACCACTGCGGCCACTCCCAGCCTCTGCCCCAGGTGTGTCCCCAATGCGGCGGCATCCTGAACTTCATCGGTACAGGCACCCAGCGCCTTCAGGAGGAGCTTGAGGAGCGCTTCCCCTATGCCCGGGTGCTGCGTATGGATACGGATACCATCTCCGCCGCCCACCCCCACGAGGAGCTGCTGGACCGGTTTCGAAGGGAGAAGATCCCCGTGCTGGTGGGCACCCAGATGGTGGCCAAGGGGCTGGACTTTGAAAATGTCACTCTGGTGGGGGTAGTGGCCCCCGACCTGTCCCTCTATGTGGACGACTTCCGGGCGGGGGAGCGCACCTTCTCCCTGCTCACTCAGGTGGTGGGCCGGGCGGGACGGGGAGAGAAGACGGGCCGGGCGGTGATCCAGACCTACACCCCGGACAACGATGTGATCCGCTGCGCCGCCCGCCAGGACTACGACAGCTTTTATGAGGAGGAGATTGCCCTGCGCCGTCTGCGGCGGTATCCCCCTTTTGCCGATCTGACCCTGATCACCGCCTCGGGGGTGGAAGAGGGAGGGGTGCTCCGGTGCTGCGCCCGATTGAAGCGGAGCCTGGAGGAGGCGCTGGACCGGCTCCCCGGAGACTGGCAGCTGCTGGGCCCCGCCCCTGCGTCGGTGGCCCGGGTGAACAACCGCTACCGCTACCGCCTGACCCTCACCGGTCCGGTGGGAAAAGAGGCCCGGGCCCTGCTGGCTCACCTGCTGCGCGCGGCCCATAAGGACAAGGAAAACAGAGGGGTATCCGTCTATGTGGATGTGAACCCCTATAACAGTTGAGAAAGAGGAGAATTGACTATGGCGATCCGTACCATTCTGACCCAGGGCGATCCCGCCCTCAACAAGGTCTGCCACCCTGTGACCAAATTTGACGACAAGCTGTGGGACCTGTTGGACGATCTGAAAGAGACCCTGGCAAAGGCCAACGGCCTGGGCCTGGCCGCCCCCCAGGTGGGTATCCTGAGACGAGCCGTCATCGTGGTGGACGACGACGGGGAGATGCTGGAGCTGGTGAATCCCGAGATCATCGACCAAAAGGGAGAACAGGACGGCCTGGAGGGCTGTCTGTCCGTCCCCGGCAAGTGGGGCTATGTGAAGCGCCCGGAGTGGGTGAAGGTAAAGGCCCAGGACCGCAGCGGCAGCTGGTTTGAGGTGGAGGGACACAATGTCACCGCCCGGTGCTTCTGCCACGAGCTGGGCCACCTGGACGGCCACCTCTATGTGGAGCTCACGGAGAGGCTCTACACCAGCGAGGAGCTGGACGCCATGGAGCGGGAGGACGGGGAGGAAGCATGAGGATCGTCTTTATGGGCACCCCCGACTTTGCCGTTCCATCTCTGGAGGCCCTGGTAAAGGCGGGACATGAAGTATGCGGCGTGTTCAGCCAGCCGGACAAGCCGGTGGGCCGGCACCAGAACAAGCTCCAGCCCACCCCGGTGAAGGTATGTGCCCAGGCTCACGGCATCCCGGTTTATCAGCCCCGGACCCTCCGGGACGGGGAGGCCCTGGCCCTGCTGAAGGAACTGGCTCCCCAGCTCATCGTGGTGGCCGCCTACGGCAAGGTGCTCCCCGATGAGATCTTGGCCCTGCCCCCCAAGGGGTGTGTCAATGTCCACTCCTCCCTCCTCCCCAAGTACCGTGGGGCCGCCCCCATCAACTGGGCGGTGGTGAACGGAGACGAGGAGACGGGAGTTACCATCATGGACATGGCCCATGAGCTGGACGCCGGGGACATCATCGCCCAGGTCCGCACCCCAATCGGTCCCGACGAGCTGGTGGGTGAGGTCCATGACCGGCTGGCCGCCCTGGGCGGGGAGCTTCTGGTCCGGGTGGTGGAGGACATTGCCCGGGGAACAGCGGTCAGAACCCCCCAGGACCCTGCCCAGGTCACCTATGCCCCCATGCTCTCCCGGGCCCTCAGCCCTATTGACTGGACCCAGAGCGCCCGGAGCATTCACAATAAGATCCGGGGCCTCAACCCCTGGCCCGCCACCTCCACCGACATTTTCGGCGGAGAGGGCGTGAAGGTTTTCCGCTCCCAGGTGACGGAAAAGACGAAGGAGGGGACCCCCGGCACTGTGCTGGGGGGCGGAAATGAGGGGATCGAGGTGCTCTGCGGCGACGGCAGAGTGCTGCGCATCCTGGAACTCCAGGCCCCCGGCGCCCGGCGTATGTCCGCCGGGGACTATTTGAGAGGACATCCCCTGGCCTGAAAAAGGGCCGGGAAGGAATAAGGAGGCAGAGAGATGGACGCCAGAGAGGTAGCCCTTCTCACCCTGAACGCCTGTCAGCGGCAGGGGGGATGGTCGGACAACATCCTGAAAAAACAGCTTGCCCAGGCGGGGCTGGACAGCCGGGACGGCGCCCTGGCTACCCAGCTGTGCTTCGGTGTGCTTCAGAACCAGCTGCTGCTGGACTTCTACCTGTCCAAGTTCTCCAACCTCCCCCTGAAGCGTATGGAGGGAAAGGTGGTCCAGGCCCTGCGCCTGGGGGCCTATCAGATGCTGTTTCTCACGAAAATCCCCCACAGCGCCGCTGTGAACCGCTCGGTGGAGCTCACCCGGACCCACTGCAAGAACCCCCGTGCCCCGGGGATGGTCAACGCCATCCTGCGAAACCTGGAGCGGAATCTCAACAGCCTGCCTACCATCCCCCATACGGACCCGGTGGGCTATCTGTCCATCCTTTACTCTACGCCTGAATGGCTTGTAAAGGAATTTCTCCTGACACTGGGAGAGGAGGAGACAGCCAAGCTGCTCTCCGCCAACAACGCCCGTGCCCCCATCACCGCCATGGTGAACACCCTGAAAACCACCCCGGAGGCCCTTGTGGAAAAGCTTAGGGAGGCGGGGGTGGAGGCCCAGAGCCATCCCTGGCTGGAAAACTGCCTGGTCCTGTCCCGGACAGGGGATCTGGAACGGCTGGAGGCCTTCCGGGAGGGCCTTTTCTACATTCAGGACCCGGCCTCTCGCCTGGCGGTGATGGCCGCCGGTCCAAAGCCGGGGATGCGGGTGCTTGACTGCTGTGCCGCCCCGGGGGGAAAATCCTTTGCCGCCGCCATAGCTATGGAAAACCGGGGAGAGATCGTTTCCTGCGACCTTCACCCCCATAAAAAGAAGCTTATCCAGGCGGGGGCCGACCGGCTGGGGCTGTCCATTATCACCTCTATGACCGCCGACGGGAAGGTATTTCGACCCGAGTGGAAACATACCTTTGATCTGGTCATCGTGGACGCCCCCTGTTCGGGCCTGGGCGTCATCCGGAAGAAGCCGGACATCCGATTTAAGGACCCGGCCCCTCTGGAGGGGCTGCCCCAGATCCAGAGCGCTATTTTACATAACGCGGAAAAATATGTCCGTCCCGGTGGTGTACTGCTCTATTCCACCTGCACCCTCCTGCGCCGGGAGAACGAGCAGGTGGTCCGGGACTTTTTGACCGGTCATGAGAATTTCAAGGGAGAGGACTTTACACTCCCTGAAAATAAGGGAGTTTCCGTGGACGGGATGCTTACCCTCTGGCCCCACCGCCAGGGGACGGACGGATTTTTCATCTGCAAGCTGAGAAAAGGGGAGGATACCCTTTGATTGACATAAAATCCATGACGCCCCAGGAGCTGGCCGCCTGGTTCAAGGAACAGGGCCAGCCCGCCTTTCGGGCCAAGCAGGTGTTCAAGTGGTTTTACCGGGGGGTTACCTCCTTTGAGGAGATGAGCGATCTGCCCAAAGCCCTGCGGGAGAAGCTGAAGGCGGAGTGTATCTTCACGCCCCCCCAGGTGGCCCGGAAGCAGGTCTCCGCCCAGGACGGCACCATCAAGTACCTGTGGCGGCTGGGGGATGGCAACTGCGTGGAGTCGGTGCTCATGCGCTACCAGCACGGGAATACCGTGTGCATCTCCTGCCAGGTGGGCTGCCGCATGGGAT
This sequence comes from uncultured Oscillospiraceae bacterium, assembly GCA_944383205.1. Taxonomy (GTDB): domain Bacteria; phylum Bacillota; class Clostridia; order Oscillospirales; family Oscillospiraceae; genus Lawsonibacter. The sequence continues at coordinate 7,195 of CALWOR010000018.1, forward strand.
GCGCCTTCTGCGCCTCCACCATCGCCGGGAAGGTCCGGGACCTGACGCCGGCGGAGATGGTGGACCAGGTCCTCTTCACCCAGGTGGACAGCGGGGCCCCCATTTCCAACATCGTGCTCATGGGCATAGGAGAGCCTCTGGACAATTTTGACACGGTGCTCCGCTTTCTGGAGCTGGTGAACCATCCCGATGGGCTGAACATCGGCATGCGCCACATCTCTCTGTCCACCTGCGGCCTGGTAGATCAAATTGACAAACTGGCCCAGTATGGGTTACAATTAACCCTGTCTGTTTCCCTCCACGCCCCGGATGACGAGACCCGGTCCAAAATCATGCCGGTGAACCGGAGCGTGGGAGTGGAGAAGCTGATGGACACCTGCCGGCGGTATTTCGAGACCACCGGAAGGCGGATCTCTTATGAGTATGCTATGATCGACGGGGTGAACGACAGCGACTGGCAGGCCGATCTGCTGGCCAGGCGCCTGCGGGGCGCCCCCGCCCATGTGAATCTCATCCCCCTTAACGAGGTGGAGGAGAGCCCCCTGAAGCCCAGCCGCAGGGTGGCAGCCTTTCAAAAGCGGCTGGAAAGCCATGGAATCACCGTCACCGTCCGGCGCAAGCTGGGGGGCGACATCGACGCCTCCTGCGGCCAGCTGCGGCGCAAGGCCATGCGGGAGGGCTAGAGAGACAGTCCGGAGTTCCGGAAGAAAAGAGGTCGAGCAGCAATGCAGGTATGGGGAATCACCCACCGCGGCGCAGTGCGCAGCCAGAATCAGGACGCCTACGCCGCCCAGCGGCTGGAGGACGGCAGGGTCATCGCCCTGGTGTGCGACGGAATGGGCGGGGCCCGTGCGGGCAATGTGGCCAGCACCATGGCTGTGGAGCTGTTTATGAAGGAATTTACCACAGGAGACCGGGAGGGCCGGGAGGAGGAGCGGATGCAGCGCGCCGCCTCACTGGCCAACCACGAGGTCTTCCAGCGCTCCATCCGTGAGGAGGCCTGCGCCGGTATGGGTACCACCATGGTGGCCGTCCTGGCCGGAGAGCGGGAGGCGGTCATCCTCAACGAGGGGGACAGCCGGGCCTACCACATCAACCAGGACGGCATCGTTCTCATCACCCGGGACCACTCCCTGGTGGAGGACCTGGTGGAGCGGGGGGAGCTGACCCGGGAACAGGCCAGGATCCACCCCCACAAAAACCTCATCACCCGGGCCCTGGGGGCCGAGCCTGTCCTGATGGCCGACTGCTTCCGCAAGGAGCTGCTGCCCGGGGACTACCTGCTGCTGTGCAGCGACGGGCTGAGCAATGTGGTGGGGGAGCAGGAGATGCTCTACGAGGTCATTCACGGAGGCGAGGAGGACAGCTGCTGTCAGCGGCTGCTGGACATCGCCCTGAACCGGGGCGCGCCGGACAATGTGACGGCGGTGCTCATCAGCCGGTGAGGCTTCTCAGGAAGAAGTGAGGAAAGAGGTGGAGATTTACCATGGATCCCTATATCGGTAAATTACTCGATAATCGATACGAAATACTGGAGCCGGTGGGCACCGGCGGCATGGCCCGGGTGTACAAGGCCCGGTGTCACCGTCTCAACCGCCTGGTGGCCATCAAGATCCTGCGGGAGGACCTGGCCCAGGACGCGGAGTTCCGCCGCCGCTTCCACGACGAGTCCCAGGCGGTGGCCATGCTGTCCCACCCCAATATTGTGGCTGTTTATGATGTGAGCCGCTCCTCCGAGCTGGAGTATATCGTCATGGAGCTCATTGACGGTATCAATCTCAAGCAGTATATGCAGAAAAAGGGCAGCAAGCTCAACTGGCGGGAGGCCCTGTATTTCATCACCCAGATCGTCAAGGCTCTGGGCCATGCCCACAGCCGGGGGATCATCCACCGGGACATCAAGCCCCACAATATCATGGTCCTCCGGGACGGCAGCGTGAAGGTGGCTGACTTCGGTATCGCCCGGGTGGCCTCCGGAGGGCACAGCACTCTCACCCAGGAGGCGCTGGGCTCGGTACACTACATCTCTCCTGAGCAGGCCAGGGGCAGCCACATCGACGAGCGCTCCGACCTCTACTCCGCCGGCGTGGTCCTCTATGAGATGCTCACCGGCCGTCTGCCTTTTGAGGGGGACAGCCCGGTGGCGGTGGCCATCCAGCATATCAATTCGATCCCCCTGTCTCCCAGAGAGATCGATCCCACCATTCCCGAGGCCCTGGAGGCCATCACCATGAAGGCCATGGCCCCCAACCCGGACAACCGCTACTCCTCCGCCGACGAGATGCTCTCTGATCTGGAGGAGTTCCGGAAAAATCCCGATGTGAACTTTGAGTACCACCCGGACTTTTCCCCGGAGGCCGAGCTGGACGAGGACCGGACCCAGATCCGTCCCGCCCCCTCCTCCTACCGAAGCGGAGGACAGCGTGCCGCCCATGCCCCCGTCCGGGAGAACCGGCGGGAGCGGGATTACACGCCTGAGGATGAGCCGCCCCGGCGGGGCCCGGTCTGGCCGGTGGCTCTGGCGGCTGCGGCGGTGCTGCTGTTTGTGGGACTGGTCTTCTTTTTCCTCTGGAATTCGGTGTTCTCCGGACTGCTGAAGCCGGTGGACACTTACTCAGTGCCTACCCTTGTGGGCAAGCTGTATGAGGATGTGAAGGACAATACCGACCTGCTGGGCGAACACTTCACCATTGTGGTGGGCGAGACGGTGGCCGACGACTCTGAGCCGGGCACCATCATCAGGCAGGACCCGGAGGAGGGCAAGAAGGTCACCGCCCAGTCCACCGAGATCACCATCACCCTCAGCGGCGGCCAGGAGATGATCGAGATGATCGACCTGACCAACATGGAGTTCCAGGAGGCCTACAACACCCTGGTGGAAATGGGGCTGAAGCCCCTCACCCCGGAGTATGAGTTCTCCGAGGAGATCGAGGAGAACCATGTGATCTCCCACACCCCCATGGAGGGCGTGCCCCTCTCGCCGGGGGACGAGGTGCAGCTGGTGGTGAGCAAGGGCAAGGAGAAGAAGACCTTTGAAATGCCCAATCTGGTGGGAATGACCCTGGAGCGGGCCAACACCACCATTGACACCTATAATCTGGGCCACGGCAGAGTGGAGGAGGCCTTTGACGAGGAAATTCCCGCCGGTCAGGTCATCAGCCAGTATCCCACCGACAGCACCGAAGTGTCCGAGGGGACCCAGGTGAATCTGATTGTCAGCAAGGGGCCCGATCCCGACGCCCAGCCTCCCGAGCCCACCGAGGTGACCAAGACGGTGTATGTGGATATGCCCGGAGATGCCGAGGGCCTGGTGAATGTCCGGGTGCTGCTGGACGGAGAGGAAGTGTTCAACCAGTCTCTGGATGCCACCATGTCCGCCCGGGTGCCTGTGACGGTGACCGGAACGGGGACCGGGACGCTCACCTACTACTTTGACGGGGAGTACGGCGGCTCCATGACCGTGGACTTCTCCCAGGCGGACGGCACATGAGGGAGGGCATTATCCGAAAGGCCCTCAGCGGCTTTTACTATGTGGACGACGGACAGACCGTCACCGCCTGCCGGGCCCGGGGAAAGCACCGCCATGCCGGGCAGTCCCCCCTGGTAGGGGACCGGGTGCGCTTTACCCCCCTGGAAAACGGTGCCGGAGCTTTGGACGAGATCCTGCCCCGGAAGAACGAATTTTACCGCCCTGCGGTGGCCAACATCGACCTTCTGGTGGTGGTGGCCGCTCAGGCCGTCCCAGTGACCGACCCCTACCTCATCGACAGGGTGGTGGCCATCGCTGAGAGCCGGGGGTGCGACAGCCTTATCTGCGTGAACAAGTGCGATCTGGCCTCGGGAGAGGACCTGGCCCGAATCTATGAGCAGGCGGGCTTTCAGACCGTCCGCCTCAGCGCTCAAACGGGGGAGGGCATTGACGAGCTGCGCCGGGCAATCGCTGGAAAGGTATGTGCCTTTACAGGAAATTCCGGCGTGGGCAAGTCCAGTCTCCTCAACGCCCTGGAGCCGGATATGGAGCTGGCCACCGCCCAGGTCAGCGACAAGCTGGGCCGGGGGCGGCACACCACCCGCCATGTGGAGCTTTTCCGCCTGTCCTGCGGCGCCCTGGCGGCAGATACCCCCGGCTTCTCCTCCTTCGATGTGGACCACATGGAGCTGGGGCGAAAGGAGGAGCTCCAGTACGCCTTCCGGGAGTTTGCCCCCTATCTGGGCAAGTGCCGGTTTCAGGACTGTGCCCACCTGAAGGAAAAGGGCTGCGCCGTGCTGGAGGCTGTGGCGGCGGGGGAGATATCCAAAAGCCGCCATCAGAGCTATCTGCGCCTCTATGAGCAGGCCAGAGCCATCCCGGACTGGGAACGGAAAGATGAAAAAAAGAAGTGACCGAGGTCGGTCACTTCTTTTTTTGTCACACAGCCCAAAAGCCGGCATAGAATGGCTTAGCCGGAAACGGTCAGTCTGAGAGGGAGGGGAGGCGTGTTCATGGGAATCGTGGTGGTCCGTTCCCCCCGGTGCCTGCGGGGGCTGCTGCGGAGAATCTTTCGTCTGAAGTGACGAAACCCAACGGGTGGGACATAACCCGGTGTCCTCTTACATATAGTGTCACAAACCCGGAATGACAATCACAAGAGGGAGAGGACACCATGGAACTGGAATTTGAGCGAGACACCATCATCAGCTATGACAGGGTGGCCCAGGTCACCCTGTGCCAGGAGGAGACCCTGGAGAGTATTGTCCCCGACGCCTGTCCGGACATTCTGCGCATCGTGGATGTATGCGGCCAGGCCACGCTCAGCGGCAAACAGGCACGGGAGGGAATGGCCCAGGTCACGGGCATGGTCCGGGCGGTCATCCTCTACCAGCCCGAGGGGGCGGCGGGACTGCGCAGGATGGAGGTGGGGCTGCCCTTTACCTGTCAGGCCGAGGCTCCCGGCCTGACCGAGCGGGGGACGGTGCTGGCCTCCCCACGACTGCGCTGTGCCGAGGCGAGGGCCCTGAACCCCAGAAAGGTACTGCTGCGGGTGGACCTGGCGGTGGACATTACCGCCTGTCAGCCCGCGGAGAAAAGTATCTGCTGCGGGGTGAGCAACGCCCAGGAGGGCGCGGTGTGCCAGCGCCAGTTTCAAGGAGAACAGTACCAGCTCTGTTCTGTACAGGAGAAGCCATTTACATTTTCCGACCACATCCGTCTGCCCTCCAGCGCCGGGGAACCGCCCCAGGTGCTGGCCCTTCGGGTGGAGCCGGTGTGCACGGAAAGCAAGCTCATCGGTTCCAAGCTCATTTTTAAAGGGGCTGCGGAGGTCTATCTTTTGCTTCAGGAGCCGGGAGGAGCCCTGACCACCGGCCATGAGTCCATGCCCTTTTCCCAGATCATGGAGATCGCCGGGGCCGGGGAGGAGGGCGACTGCCAGGTGGAAGTGGAGCTGACCAGCTTTCAGTGGGAACCCGACGCAGACGGCCGGGAGCTGGAGCTCACCTTGGAGCTGCTCGCCCAGGCCCAGGTCCGGGGGCACAGGGCTCTCACACTGCTCCAGGATCTGTACAGCACTGCCTGGCAGATGGAGACGGAGGGACAGCTTTATACTCTGTGCCGTCTGTGGGAGCAGTCGGTACGGCCCCAGGCGGTGCGGGAGCTGATGGAGACGGGGGAGATGGTCCGCTCGGTGGTGGACGCCCGCCTGACTCTGGGCAGGGTAGACCAGAGCCGGGAGGGGGATGAGCTGGTACTGACCACCGATGCCTGGCTGACCATCCTCTATCTGGACGAAAACGAGCTGCCCCAGTGCATCCGCCGGACCATTCCCGTCTCCTGCCGGCTGGACTGTCCGGAAAATGTCCGGTGTCTGTGCCGGTGCAGCTGTCCCGGGGAGGTATTTGCCGCTCCGGCTGCCGGTGGGGCGGAGGTACGCTTCACGGTGGAGTTCCACTGTCTCACTACGGTGAACGACCAGGTTCCCGGGGTGAGCGCCGCACGATTGGGAGAGGCCAGAAGCGCCGGGGAGGGGACGCGCCCCTCTGTGGTGCTGCGGCTGGCCGCTCCGGGGGAGGGACTTTGGGACATCGCCAAGGCCTACGGCACCACCACAGAGCAGATCCTCCAGGCCAATGAGCTGGAGGAGGAGGACCTGCCCCTGGGCAGAATGCTTCTCATCCCCAGCACAAGGTAGCGCCATACCAGAATCAAGGCCGCCCGGCCTGAAGCCGGGCGGCCTTTTCCATGGAATGAGAGGGTTTTCCCGGGGGCCTGTCATATTCCACGGCTTATCCCAATAGAATGTAGGGAAACAACCGGCTTGCGCGGCCGAAGGAGGAATTGCAAGTGGAAGATCGCAAAATCTATGAGGATATTGCCCTGCGGACCGAGGGCGATATCTACATCGGCGTTGTGGGGCCGGTCCGTACAGGAAAATCCACTTTTATCAAGCGCTTTATGGAGACCCTGGTCATTCCCAACATTGAAAATGTCTACCGCCGGGAGCGGGCCAAGGATGAGCTGCCCCAGAGCGGCTCAGGGCGGACCATCATGACCGCCGAGCCCAAGTTTGTCCCCGAGGAGGCAGTGGCGGTAACGGTGGACGGGGGAGCCGCCTTCCAGATGCGGATGATCGACTGCGTGGGCTATCTGGTCCCCGGGGCAGTGGGTCAGCTGGAGGGGGAGCAGGAGCGGATGGTCACCACGCCCTGGTTCGACCACGAGATCCCCATGGCCGAAGCCGCCGAGATCGGCACCCGGAAGGTCATCTCCGAGCACTCTACCATCGGGGTGGTGGTGACCACAGACGGGACTATCACCGATATTCCAAGAGAGGATTATCTGGAGGCGGAGGAGCGGGTGATCTCCGAGCTGAAGGAGCTGGGCAAGCCCTTTGTGGTGCTGCTCAACTCCGCCGCCCCCGATTCCGACCGGACCCGGGCCATCCGCGCGGACATTGCCCAGCGGCATGATGTGACCTGTGTGGCGGTCAACTGCCTGGAGCTGAGCCAGGAGGAAATCAACGACATCTTGAAAAGCGTCCTCTACGAGTTCCCGGTGAAGGAGCTGGACCTGTTCCTTCCCCCCTGGGTGGACGCCCTGCCTCAGGACCACCCCATCAAGGCCGCCCTCTATGCCGCCATTCGGGAAGGGACGGAGGATCTGCGGCGCATTCGGGATGTGGAGCGGGCGGTGGGCTCCTTCCGGGGCTGCGAGGTGGTGAGCGAGGCTCGGATCTCCTCCATCGACCTGGGCACGGGGGTGTCGGCGGCCTGTCTGGAGCTGCCCCGGACCTTGTTCTACAATACCCTGTCCCAGCAGTCGGGGTTCCAGATCGCCGACGATGGAGACCTGATGGCCCTGCTGCGGGAGCTGGCGGGGGTAAAGCGCTCCTACGACAAGGTGGCCGACGCCCTCAGAGAGGTAGAGGAGACGGGCTACGGCATTGTGGTGCCCCCCATCGACTCCCTGGTGCTGGAGGAGCCGGAGATCATGAAGCAGGGGGGACGGTACGGCGTCCGTCTGAAAGCAAGCGCCCCCTCAATACACATGATTCGGGCGGATATTGAGACGGAGGTCTCGCCCATTGTGGGAGGAGAGAAGCAGAGCGAGGACATGATCCACTATCTGCTTCAGGAGTACGAGGGGGACTCCAGCAAGATCTGGGAGGCCAACATTTTCGGCAAGTCCCTCCATGAGCTGGTGAACGAGGACCTGAACGCCAAGATCAAGCGCATGCCCGAGGACGCCCGGGTGAAGCTCCGGGAGACCCTTCAGCGGATCATCAACGAGGGCTCCGGCGGCCTTATCTGCATCATTTTGTAACAAATGCTCCCCCGGCGCGCCGCGCCGGGGGAGTTCTCTGTGCTGGGTGATTTTGTCACAGTTCTCTGAGGCCGGGTGTGGTAAACTATCATCACCAAAGGAAATTGACCCGGACAGGAGAATGAATATGGGATTTTTTGATTTTTTCCGGCGAGAGAACATTGACCAGGGGGTGGAGGCATTTCAGGCCGCCCCCGGCGGGGTGCTGCTGGATGTGCGCACCCCCGGAGAATTTGCCCAGGGACATATCCCGGGCAGCGTCAACCTGGATGTGAGTGAGATCGCCCAGGCGGCAGAGCGTTTTCCCCAAAAGGACACGCCCCTTTTTGTCTACTGCCGCAGCGGGGCCCGCAGCGGCCAGGCGGTGATGATGCTCAAACAGATGGGGTATACCGGCGCGGTGAACATCGGCGGTATTATGGATTATCACGGACAGATTGAGAGGTAAGGGAATATGAAAGTCGTTATCGTAGGAGGAGTTGCCGGTGGGGCCACCGCCGCCGCCCGAATCCGCCGCCTGGATGAGGGGGCGGAGATCCTGGTCTTTGAGCGCTCGGGGTATGTGTCCTATGCCAACTGCGGCCTGCCCTATTACATCGGCGGGGTCATCACCGACCCACGGGAGCTGACCCTCCAGACCCCGGAGAGCTTCTTTGACCGCTTCCGCATCCGCGTGCGGGTGCGCCACGAGGTCACCGCCATCCACCCGGAGAAGAAGACGGTCTCGGTGACCAACCTGGAGACGGGGGAGAAGTTTGAGGAGTCCTATGACAAGCTGCTTCTCGCTCCCGGCGCCCGTCCCACCAAGCCCCGGCTGTCCGGCATGGACAGCGGGCGGATTTTCACCCTGCGTACCGTGGAGGACACCCTGCGCATCCGGAAGTTTGTGGAGGAGCACAGGCCCCGCTCCGCCGTGCTGGCGGGGGGCGGCTTCATCGGCTTGGAGATGGCGGAAAACCTCCGGGAGCAGGGGGTGGAGGTGACCATCGTCCAGCGCGCCGACCAGGTGCTGCCTCCTCTGGACTACGACATGGCCGCACAGCTCCACGCCCTGCTGCGCAGGCACGGTGTGAAGCTGAAGCTGGGCAGCGCCGTGGCCGGCTTTGAGAGCCGGGAGGAGCAGGTGGCCACCCTGCTGGAGGGGGAGGAGCCCCTCACCTCCGACATGGTGCTTCTGGCCATCGGTGTGAGCCCGGACACCGGCCTTGCCCGGGCGGCGGGGCTGGAGCTGGGGCAGAAGGGGGCCATCCGGGTCAATGACCGGATGGAGACCTCCGTCCCCGACATCTACGCCGTGGGGGACGCGGTGGAGGTGGAGCACTTTGTCACCCATGACCGGGCGGTGGTGGCCCTGGCCGGGCCCGCCAACCGCCAGGGGCGCATTGCCGCCGACAACATCTGCGGGGGACACAGCCGCTATACCGGGGCCCAGGGCTCCTCGGTGATCAAGCTCTTCGAGCTCACCGCCGCCTCTACCGGCATCAACGAGAAAATGGCAAAGGCTGCCGGGCTGGACTACGACAAGGTGGTCCTCTCCCCGGAGCACCACGCCTCCTACTACCCCGGCTCTGAGACCATGACTATGAAGGTTTTATGGGAGAAGGACACCCTCCGTCTGCTTGGAGCCCAGATCGTGGGCCGGGGAGGCGTGGACAAGCGGATCGACGTGCTGGCCGCCGCCATTCGGGCGGGGATGAGGGCCACTGAGCTGGCGGAGCTGGATCTGGCCTACGCGCCTCCCTACTCCTCCGCCAAGGACCCGGTGAACATGGCGGGCTTCATGATCGACAACATCACAAGCGGAACTGTAAAGCAGTTTCACTGGCATGACCTTGAGACTCTCCCCCGTGACGGGAGCGTCAACCTGGTGGACACCCGTACGGCGGGGGAGTACCGCCGGGGCCATGCCCAGGGCTTTGTAAACCTCCCGGTGGACGAGCTTCGGGAGCGCATGGGGGAGCTGGACAAGTCCAAGCCCACCTATGTGATGTGCCAGACGGGCCTTCGCAGCTATGTGGCCTGCCGGGTGCTCTCCCAGGAGGGCTTCGACTGCTGGAACTTCTCCGGGGGCTACCGGTTCTACCGGATGGTGGAGGGGGAGCGGCTGGCCTGCGCCTCCAGCTACCCCTGCGGCATGGAGCGGACATGAAACACAAGGGCGGGACGAAGAAATTCGTCCCGCCCTTTGGCCTCTGTGCGCTCAGTTTCCGCAGTGGTGTTCCCCGCAGCCGTGCTCTCCGCACTGGCCGTGGTGCCCCTCCTCATGGTGGCTGCACATCACATCAGGGTCATAATCCAGCTTTCCCGCCGCCAGGGCCTCCGCGGCCCGGTCCGCATCTCCGGATACCCCGCCGTAGAGCTTGATGCCCGCGGCCTCCAGAGCGGCCCGGGCTCCGCCGCCGATGCCCCCGCAGATGAGGGCGTCCGCCCCCAGGGCGGAGAGCAGCCCGGCCAGGGCCCCGTGGCCGCTGCCGTTGGTGTCCACCACCTGGGAGGAGACGACCTTGCCCTCCTCCACATCATAGAGCTTGAACTGCTCCGTGTGGCCGAAATGCTGGAAAATGGATCCGTTTTCATAAGTGACCGCAATTCTCATAACATGATCTCCTTTTGTTTTCCTGGTTTTATAAAGTGTCTGTCTGAAACAGCCGCCGCACCCCGTCCCCGGGGAGCCGTCGCACAGGCGGAACTCTCCCCCTGCAATACGCAGGGGACGGCCCTCGGAGAGCATATCGGCCAGCTTTCTCCGGGCGTCGGCGTAAATCTGCTGCACCGTGGTCCGGGCCACTCCCATCCGCTGTCCGCACTCCTCCTGAGAGAGGCCCTCCCGGTCCATAAGGCGCAGGGTCTCATACTCATCCACCGTCAGGACGATCTCCTCCCCCGGGGCCTCCTGACCGGCGGGGGCAAAGCGGAGGGCCGGGGGGAAGTGGCACACCCGGCGGCATTTTCTCGGTCTGGGCAAAGCGATCTCCTCCCTTTCCTGTGTAAGTCCAGTATAGTCTGTTTTCGGCATATGTCAATAATAAAAAACGGCATATGACGAAAATAATATTTGCCGCGAAAGAAGACAGGGACCTCTCCCAAACCGGGAGAGGTCCCTCTGGCATGGTGGTATGCGGTTTAATGGGTTTGACCGTAGTGATGGCCGCTTTCTCCGTGGTGGCCTCCCTGGCCGTATCCCTGCCCGGAGCCGGTTCCCTGAGCACTGCCTTGTCCGCTGCCGGTACCCGGTCCTTGTCCGGTGCTTTGGGAGCTCCCGTCCTGAGCGCTGTCCCCGGCGGAGGAGGACAGCGCGGCGATCAGCTCCCGGATTTCCCGCATGGTCATGCTCTGGACCTGCTGGGGGGTGATGTCCCCGTCCAGGGCGGAGAGCTCCAGATAGGCCTGGTACTTGCCGTAGGACAGGCCGGCATGGTGGGCCTCCTCCAGCTGGGAGCCGTCGGCGGCGTAGCAGTGGGCCTGCCCGTGGCCGGCGGCGCAGCTCTGCACCCCGGCCAGCAGCGCCTGCTGGCGCTGGGCGTCGTCGTCCACCACGGCGATGGACAGATATTCGTCCCGGGCCAGGCAGTCGGCCACCGCCGGGCTGGCGAGCACCTGCTCCACCGCATCCCGGTAGTTGAGAAAGCGCACATCCAGGGCCTGGGCCAGGGCCTGGCCGTCCTCGTTGTACCCCTCCACCGAAAGCACCCGGTCAAAGCGGTTGAGAGACAGCTCCAGAGAGGGGTTGATGTCGATGCTGATCACCGATACGGGGATGAAGTACACCTTCCACAGCCCCAGGCAGAGCAGCACCAGCACACAGGCGGCGGCGGAGAGGGCGGGGCGGCGGGAGACGGCGGGAGCTTTTTGGTACCCCCGGGTCTTTTCAGAGAGAAAGGCCCGGGTCTTTTCCTTCAATTCTTCCCCGGCCCGGACCTGGTCCAGGGCTTCCTTCAGGGGTTCAGACATCTCCCTCACCTCCCAGTTTTTCTTTCAGCAGCTGTCTCGCCCGGCCCAGCAGGGTATAGACGGTGTTCACATTTTTGCCCAGGATCCGGCCGATCTCCGGGGCGGTGTAGCCCTCGTAGTAGTGGAGATAGACCGCGTCCTTATATTTTGGAGGCAGGGACAGCACCGCCTCCAGCACCTCCCGGTGGTCCTCCCCCATGGGGGCGGGCTGGTCCAGAAGCTGGTCCAGCGGGACGGTGTTTTTCCGGAAAAAGCTGCCCAGCAGGTCCCGGCAGGCGTTGATGGTCACCCGGATGAACCAGGCCTTTTCGTGTTCGGGGCTTTCAAAGGATGCGGAGCTGAGGACATACTTCAAAAACACCGTTTGAAATATGTCCTCGGTATCGGCCGTGTTTTTCAGATGGACCAGGCACAGCCGCCGGACAGTATCCCCGTACTGCTCGATGACCCGGTTGGCCTCCGCTTCACTCCGCATTTTCCAAAACTCCGTTTCTTATCTGTGTCTGCCTCCGTGGTGGCCATAGCCGGTGCCATCCATGGGTCGGGCACCGGTGCCCAGGTTGTCGCAGACCCCGTCGCCGTCCGCGTCCACATACCCGGCCCCCTGACCGCCCAAGCAGCCGGTGCCCCAGTAGTCGCAGACCCCGTCCCCGTTGCTGTCGGTATAGCGGCAGTTTACGCCCGCACCGCTGCAGGATCCGCTGCCC
>CALWOR010000019.1 GCA_944383205.1 uncultured Oscillospiraceae bacterium
GCCTTTTCGTCGGCCAGGACGGCCAGTTCGGGCCGGAACTGCCGGGCCTGCTCCTCCATAAGCTTCACGCTGGAGTTGGCCGCCAGGGCCGCTACCTCCATGCCGCAGGCGGCAATCACCTCCAATGATTGCCGCCCAATGGAACCGGTAGAGCCTAAAATTGTAATCCGTTTACTCATTTCCATAGCAAAATACCTTCGTTGACCACAGCAAATGCTTCAGCTCCCCTTCTCAAAACGCAGGGATCATTTCCACCAGAATCAGCAGCAGGGGGGCGGCAAAGGTCATGGAGTCAAACCGGTCCAGCATCCCCCCGTGGCCGGGGAGAAGGTTTCCGTAGTCTTTGATGCCGAACTGACGCTTGATGAGGGAAAAGGACAGATCCCCCAGTTCAGTCACTCCGCTGCCCAGCAGACCGTACACCGCCATCACAGGCAGGGAGACCGAGATGCCGGCAAACTGCTGCAGGATCAGCCCGTAGAGCAGCAGGAACACTCCGCCGGACAGGATGCCGCCGATGTAGCCCTCCAGGGACTTATTGGGGCTGACCTTGGTGATGCCCCGGTGTTTTCCCAAAAACACTCCGGCAAAGTAGGCCCCCGCGTCGGTAAGGAAGGCGCAGATGACAGGCAGGAGCACCAGAAAGCGCCCATGTTCCATCCCCTTCAGCAGCACCAGGGCGGACAGTGCCAGTGGGATCATCAATCCGCCGAAAAAGCACACCAGCACATCCTCAAAGCGCACCGCCCGCTCCTCGTCATAGAGGCGGATGGCAATATAGAAAATCGTCACCACCAGCAGCAGAGCGGCCAGCTGGGTCACCAACACGCCTTTCCCCAACCAGCAGCCAATGGGAATGGCAGCGGCAGCCAGGGCAGTGTAGAAGTACATGCCGTTGTGGTGGGCCACCTTGGTGGCCCGCAGCAGTTCAAAGGAGGCCATAGCACTGATGGCCGCCACCAGCACCGCCAGATAGACCGGGGGCAGGAAAAAGAGCACCACGAAGAACAGCGGGGCCAGCACCACCGCCACAAGGATTCGGGTTATCAAATCACACACCTCCGAACCGACGGCTGCGGCCCTGGTAGGCCGCAATGGCCCGGAGCAGCTCCTCCTTGGAGAAGTCGGGCCAGAGTACATCGGTGAAGTAGAATTCCGCGTAAGCTGACTGCCACAGCAGGAAATTCGACAGCCGCAGCTCTCCGCTGGGCCGGATGATCAGGTCGGGGTCGGGCACTCCCCTGGAAAAGAGATAACCGCTGAACTGCTCCTCAGTCAGGTGGTTGGGGTCAGCCTTCCCATCCAGGCAGTCCCGGGCATAAACCATGGCCCCCCGCAGCAGCTCGTCCCGGCCGCCGTAATTGAGGCAGATGTTCACCTGACAGCCGTCATAGTGACTGGAAATTTCCCGGGTGCGCTCACACAGCTCTCTCAGTTCGGGGGTCAGGGGGGACAGGTCTCCGAAAAACTCCATCTTCACCTTGTCCCGCTCCATCCGGCCGATGGCCTCCAGCAGGTACTTCTTCAGAAGGCCCATAATGGCGGAGACCTCTTCCTGGGGGCGCTTCCAGTTTTCCGTGGAAAAGGCGTAGACGGTGAGGTAGTCAAGGCCAATCTCTTTACAGTAGGTGGCAATGGTGCGGAAGGTCTCCGCTCCGGCGGCGTGGCCGGCGGTGCGGGGCAGGCCCCGCTTTTTGGCCCAGCGGCCATTGCCGTCCATAATAATAGCTACATGGCGGGGGAGCTTCGTAAAGTCCACCTCAGCGCCGGGCTGTTCTTTTTTCCTAAACAGAGGCATACTGTCTCATCCTTACACTTCAAAATACAGAATGCAGAACAGCCAAGTATTCCGCATTCTGTATTTCTTGATCTCATATGAAATGGGCGCTGGGGCTTACACGGCCATCAGCTCAGTCTCCTTCTTGCTGGTGAGCTCGTCAATGTCCTTGCACCGCTTGTCGGTGAGGTCCTGGATCTCCTTCTCCAGATTCTTCTGGTCGTCCTCGGTGATCTCGGAGTTTTTCTTCATCTTCTTAAAGTCTTCCATGGCATCCCGGCGGATATTTCGCAGGGCCACCTTGCCCTCCTCGCCGTACTTGCGCACCTGTTTGGTCAGATCCTTACGGCGCTCCTCTGTCAACTGGGGGAAGGCCAGGCGAATGACGCGGCCGTCATTCTGGGGGTTGATGCCAAGGTCGGAGGTCTGGATGGCCTTCTCAATGGCCTTCAGCAGGCTGCCGTCCCAGGGCTGGATCACCAGGGTGCGGGGATCGGGAGAAGAGATGGCCGCCACCTGGTTCAGGGGGGTGGGAGTGCCGTAGTACTCCACCATAATGCGGTCCAGCACGCCGGCATTGGCCCGACCGGCCCGGACGGCGGCAAAGTTGGCCTTGACCACATCGATGGTCTTCAGCATCTTCTGGTCATACGCTTTGATCTCTGGGCTCATATACTCTTACTTCCTTTCCGTTTCTGTTTCAGCAGCTCTTCAGCCGCCCACAATGGTGCCGATCTCCTCTCCCATGATAGCCCGATAGATGTTCTCGGGGTCCTTCAGGGCAAAGAGGAGTACGGGGATCTTATTGTCCATGGACAGGGAGGTGGCGGTGGAATCCATGACAGCCAGATGCTGGGCCAGCACCTCGTCATAGGTGATCTTGCTGTACTTCACCGCGTTGGGATCCTTCTTGGGATCGGCGGAGTAGACGCCGTCCACATTCTTGGCCAGCAGGATCACATCCGCGTCGATCTCAGCAGCCCGGAGAACCGCAGCGGTATCGGTAGAAAAGAAGGGATTGCCGGTGCCGCAGCCGAAAATGACCACACGGCCCTTCTGCAGGTGGCGGATGGCCCGGGAGCGGATATAGGGCTCGGCCATGGCCCGCATCTCAACGGCTGTCTGTACCCGGACCTCTACCCCCTTCTGCTCCAGCACATCGGCCACAGCCAGGGCGTTGATGGCGGTGGCCAGCATACCCATATGGTCGGCCCGGACACGCTCCATCCGGTCGCCCCCGTCCTTCAGGCCCCGCCAGAAATTGCCGCCGCCTACTACGATGCCCACCTGGACACCCAGGGCCACACACTTGCTGACTACATCGCATACGCTTCCGATGACATTAAAATCAAGACCCCGGGACTGATCGCCCGCCAGGGCCTCGCCACTGATTTTCAGTAATACGCGCTTGTACTTTGTCTGTGCCATGGGAACCACTCCTGTCTTTTTTCTTGCCCCCTATTTTAATATAATTCTCTCCGTTTGCATAGGGGGAAAGTCAAACTTTTTCAATTTGTCCACAATTACCTTTCTTTTTCAGGAAGATAAATTTGGGGGTTGCATTTTGCCCCGGGCCAGCGTATAATACCTTGGAACAACTGGATAGAATGTCTTCAGGGCGGGGTGAAATTCCCCACTGGCGGTACAGTCCGCGACCGGGCACGGAATCGTGCCCGCTGACCCGGTGAAACTCCGGGACCAACGGTATAGTCCGGATGGAAGAAGATGTGTGTAAAACAATTTACACACGCTTTGTCGTGTGTGCGCGCACCTCCTTGATTGTTTTGACACCTGGAAGGCATGGCTTTCCGGGTGTATCAAATCAACAAGGAGTGTTTTTTATGTCCAATCCCATTGCCGCTTCCACCTCCCGCACCACCGGCCGTACCCGGGCCAGAAATCTGGCCGTCACCGCCATGCTCTCTGCGGTGGCTTTCATCCTCATGTTCCTGGATTTTCCCATTCCCTTCCTCATCCCTTCCTTTGTCAAGATGGACTTCTCCGAGCTGCCCGCTCTGCTGGCCGCCTTCAGCCTGGGCCCTGTGTATGGGGTGGCCGTGTGTCTGGTGAAGAACCTCATCCACCTGACCATCACCTCCACCGGCGGGGCAGGGGAGCTGTGCAACTTCCTTCTGGGTGCCTGTTTCGTCTTCCCCGCCGGGTATATTTATCAGCACATGAAGTCCCGCAAGGGCGCTCTGCTGGGGGCTCTGGTGGGGGCGGTTGTCATGGCCGCTCTGTCCGTTCCTCTGAATTACTACATCTCCTACCCCATCTACACCAAGTTCATGCCCATTGACGCCATTTTGAATATGTACCAGGAGATCCGTCCCACCTCCGGAGGCCTGCTGGAGTGCCTGATCGTTTTCAACGCACCCTTCACCCTGGTAAAGGGCCTGCTGACCACCGTGCTGTGCTTCCTGATCTACAAGCCTTTGTCCCCCATCCTCCACGGAAACAACCGCTGAATAAATGTAATTGTAACGCGAGGCAGCTTCTGCTGCCTCGCGTTTTTTCTCTTATGGATCCAAAAGCTTTGCCAGCACCTCCAGCCCTTCCCTCATCCCGGCCGGGTCCAGGCCCGGGTAGCTTATCACCAGGGTATGCTCCCCGGCACTGCCAGGCCGGCACTGGTACTGGGTAAGGAAGGACAGTCGGACCCCCGCCCGCTCTCCCCTGCAGGTCAGCACCCGATCCTCCAGCGGAGTATCCAGTTCCAGAAGAAAATGAAGTCCCGCTTCCGCCCCCAGAACCCTACACCGTCCGGCCAGGGAGCTCCCCTGAATGGCTGCGATCACCTGGTTGCGCCGCTCCCGGTAAAAGACCCGCATCCGGTTCAGGTGCCGCTCAAAGTATCCCTCCTCCAGGAACCGGGCCAGGGTATGCTGCTCAATGGCCGGGACCGTGGAGGCGTAAAAGCCCAGACGCTCCCGGTAGGCTTCCAGCAGATGACGAGGCAGCACCAGGTAGCTCACACGCAGCGAGGGGGCCAGAGTACGGGAAAATGTATTGACATAAATCACACGATCTCCGGAGTCAATGGTCTGAAGTGCCGGGATCTGGCGCCCTGTAAAGCGAAACTCACTGTCATAGTCGTCCTCAATGATATACCGTCCCTCTCCCCCTTCAGCCCAGCGGAGCATCTCCTGCCGACGGGCGATGGGGGTCACCGCGCCGGTGGGGAACTGGTGGTTCGGGGACACATGGAGCACCTGACATCCGCTCTCCTCCAACAGCTCCGGCGACACTCCCCTGCTGTCCACCGGCAGAAAAACACACCTCGCCCCATTGAGGGCATAGACCCGCTCTGCCTTGGCATAGCCCGGGTCCTCCACCCCATAGATCCGTTCCCGGCCCAGGAGCTGAACCAGCAGATTGTAGAGGTACTCCGTCCCTGCCCCCACCACGACCTGCTCCGGGTCGGCAGAGATTCCTCGGCAGCGGTACAAATGCTGGGAAATGGCCTGTCGCAGCTCCGGAATACCGTTGTGGGGGACTGCCCGAAGCAGCTCCTTCCCTTTCTGGGCAAGCACCTGTCGGGTGAGTCGGGCCCACACAGAGAAAGGAAACCCCTCTGTCCCACCTCCAGAGCCGACCAGGTCCAACAGCCACTTACGCTCCTCCCGGCGCTCCACAGATCTGGGCGGCTCTGCCCCAGATTGCCGGATCCCCACCGGGCAGACAAAGTACCCCCGCTTCTCCCGGGCATAGAGATAGCCCTCCGCCTCCAGCTGGGCATAGGCATTTTCCACTGTCACCACGCCTATGTGCAGGTGGGCGGCCAAAGCGCGTTTGGACGGGAGTTTTTCGCCCTTCTCCAGACGCCCGGACAAGATGTCCTCTTTGATGCAGCGGTACAGATAGTCATATCTGGCCAGCTTTCCCCGCTGTTCCAAATCATAGGTCAGCATGCGCCCCCTCCAATCTGGTTCTATAAAAAATATATATTTTGGCTCTTTTAATCATACCAGATATCATTAAAATACAACTCAAGGCAAAAAGCAAGAAGAATCTTTTTTGAAAGAAGTGATCCCTGTGACTGACCGCCAAATTCGAAAGCTGGTCCGTGCTGCTCTCTTTGCCGCTCTGTGCGCCATTATGACCATGGTGATCCAGCTCCCCTCCCCCATGCAGGGCTATGTGAATCTGGGAGACTGCGCCGTGCTGCTCTCCGCCTGGGTACTGGGTCCCTGGTATGGAGGAGCCGCGGCAGGGGCAGGCTCCATGCTGGCCGATCTGCTCTCGGGCTATGCCCACTACGCCCCGGGCACCCTTGTTGTCAAATTTGCCATGGCTGCATCAGCCGGAGTTCTGTTTTCCTTGTTACGGCGCTGTACCCGTCACACGCTGACTGCTCAAGGGGTAAGCGGTTTGATTGGAGAAGCCGTCATGGTCCTGGGCTATTTCGCTTACGCCTGTCTGTGGCTGGGAAAGGGGTGGGCGGCGGCCGCCTCTGTCCCGGGAAATATTCTTCAGGGGATCATCGGCCTGACAGCGGCCCTGGCCATCTACCCCGTTCTGAACAGAGGAAAGGCTCTCTCCCATCTATAAAGGCGGGCCGTAAAATACAGCTATCCGCTTCAAATTCAAAATAAAATTCAAAAAAGTTAGTGAGAACTATTCAGATGACAGTCCTCACTAACTTTTTTCTTGTCTTTTTTTAACATCCTATTTTGCAGCAGGTCCATCCCTTTAAATTCCCAACAGCATGGTAGCGATTCGGAAGTAGGCCACCAGGGAGATGGCGTCGGCAATGGTGGTGATGAGGGGGCTGGCCATAACTGCGGGGTCAAGATGGACCCGGCTGGCAATAATGGGCAGGAAACAGCCCAGTAGCTTGGAGATGATCACCGTCACCACCAGGGTAAGGCTCACCACCATGGCCACTGTAACATCCAGATGGTTGAGCATGGTCAGCCGAACCAAATTAACACCTGCCAGGGTCAGTCCGCACAGAGCTCCCACCTGGATCTCCTTCCAGGCCACCTTCAGCCAGTCACTGTAGCGGATCTCTCCCAGAGAGAGGCCACGAATAACGGTGACCGAGGACTGGCTGCCGCAGTTTCCGCCGGTATCCATAAGCATGGGGATGAAGGCGGTGAGGACCACCTGGGCTGCCAGGGCAGTCTCATAGTGGGTAATGATGGCCCCGGTAAAGGCGGCGGACACCATCAGCAGCAGCAGCCACACCACGCGGTTTTTGTAAATGTCCCACACCCGGGTCTGAAGATAGGGTCTTTCCGAGGGGTGGATGGCGGCCATGCGCTCCATATCCTCGGTGGCCTCGTCCCGGAGGACCTCCATGGCGTCATCGGCGGTAACAGTGCCCACCAGCAGCCCATCCTCATCCACCACGGGCAGCTCCACACAGTCCACCCGCTCCATAAGGGCCACCGCCTGCTCCTGATCGTCCCTGGGAGAGAGGATCGCCCGGGGAGGCGTCATAAACTGGTCCAACCGCTTATGGTCGGGGGCCATGACCAGCTCCCGAAGGGTAAAGACTCCCAGCAGCAGGCCCTGTTCATCCACCACATAGCAATTGCTCATAAAATCCTGGGGCACCCCTACCTGGCGAAGCCGGGCCAGAGCCTCCCTCGCCCGCATGAGAGGGGAAAACATCAGCACTTCACGGGACATGATGGCCCCTACCGTCTCAGGGACGGCGGGCACAAAATTCATTTTCTTCATGGGAAATTCCTCCTTGTCGTCGAGTTTGGCTTTCGCCGCTTCGTGACAGGAGGTCCGGCAAACTCAGCCGGCTATATAGGCGCCCATCCCCGGGCACCGGAGCCAATATTGAGTCTGTAAACCGGGACCTCGACTGCCGCTGTCCATGGAATGTTCACCTCACTTTTTTAAAGAATGCACCCGGAAAAAAAGAGCACACATGCCGCAACGGCGGCACGCGTGCTCTACACACACTCGAAACTGCACCACCGTCCAAGCTTTAGCCTCGCAGGGCGGTGAAGTCGCGTTAGATTCTGCCTTGTGTTTCGACAGGACCTGTTCAAACCAGCGCGGGATGTCTCCATCCCTTTGCGGCAGCGACCCATATCCCTGCGGTAGCCTTACCTACCGGATTACAGTGTGATTATACTCCATTTTCTGCATTCTGTCAACCACATTTGCGGACGCCGGACTATTTCACAACCACATTGCTCTCCCCCAGCCGCTCCCGCAGGTCAT
The DNA here is from genome assembly GCA_944383205.1 of uncultured Oscillospiraceae bacterium. Classification (GTDB taxonomy): domain Bacteria; phylum Bacillota; class Clostridia; order Oscillospirales; family Oscillospiraceae; genus Lawsonibacter. The sequence goes on from CALWOR010000019.1 coordinate 7,964, forward strand.
CCAGCAGAGCGGGATGGATCTGGCAGCGGGATCCTACCCGCTTTTTGCAGTCTTCAAAGTACACAATCACCTGACTCTCCCCCGGGAAAAAGGACAGGGCCAGCCGGATTTTTCGAAGTCTCGGGTCCTCCCGGCTGGGCAGACGCAGCCACAGCTTTTCCTCATGCTTCCCTCCCTGCCCCAGATCCTCCAGAGGACGGATGGTATCCACCATGATCTGCGGCTCCTTCTCGTCACGGACGGAGATCTTTCCGGTCACCAGCACGGCGCTGTTCTCCCGGATATAGCTGCCGCTCTCCCCAAGCACCCGTGAGAAACACAGCAGTTCCATGGCAGCAGTATCATCTTCTAAGTTTACATAAGCCATCAGTGTGTTGTTTCGGGTGGTGCGGGTCTTATAGGTGGAGATCACCCCGGCGATGGTCACCCGCTGTCCGTCCCGGTATTCCCTGGGCCCCTCCTCCCGGTCAAAATCGGTGAGGATGGAGCCGATGGTCACAGCTCCAAATTCCTTGGCCCGCTCCCGGTACGCATCCATGGGGTGGCCGGAGAGATAGAGACCGGTGGTCTCCTTCTCCATGGTCATCAGCTCCTGAGGGGAGTATTCGGGCAGATCAGGGAGATGAAGCGCGGGCTGATCTGCTCCACGCTCCTCCTCTCCGTCTCCAAAGCCAAACAGGTCCATCTGCCCCTCCACATTCCGCTTTCGGCTGGCTGCGATGCCATCCAGCACCTGACCATAGACCTGCATGAGTTGAGAGCGGCGGTAGCCCATCGCGTCAAAGGCCCCGCTTTTGATCAGGCTCTCCACCACCCGGCGGTTCAGGTCCTGGTCAAAGAGGCGGTCGCAGAAGTCCATAAAGTCTGTAAAGGGGCCGCCCTTGCGCCGCTCCTCCAGCAGGCTGTTTATGACTCCCCAACCCACTCCCTTCAGGGCCACCAGGCCAAAACGGATGCCCTCCTCCACTACGGTGAAATCGGCTCCCGACTCGTTTACATCGGGGGGCAGCAGAGGAATCCCCATGTCCCGGCACTCGGCAATGTAGTCGGCCACCTTTTCGGTGGAGTCCAGTACCGAGGTAAGCAGGGCGGCCATATACTCCTTGGGGTGGTGACATTTAAACCAGGCGGTCTGGTAGGCGACCACTGCGTAACACACGGCGTGGGCCTTGTTAAAGGCATAGTTGGCAAAGTCGTAGATCTCGTCGTAGATACTCTGGGCCACCGCCTCAGGGATCCCGTTTGCGGCACAGCCCACGATATTCCGCGCCGGATCTCCATGGAGGAAGGCCGCGCGTTCCCGCTCGATATCCTTCACTTTCTTCTTGGACATAGCCCTGCGGACCATATCGGCCTGACCCAGAGAGTAGCCCGCCAGCTTCTGGAAAATTTGAATGACCTGCTCCTGATAGACGATACAGCCGTAGGTATTGGACAGGATGGGAACCAGTGAGGGATGTTTATAGGTGATTTTCTCCGGGTTATTCTTGCAGGCAATGAACCGGGGAATGGAATCCATGGGGCCGGGGCGGTAGAGGGCGATGATGGCGGTGATGTCCTCAATATTCTGGGGCTTCAGTCCCAGGCATACCCCCGTCATCCCCGCCGACTCCATCTGAAACACGCCGGCGGTCTTTCCCTCAGAGAGCATGGCCATGGTCTCCGGGTCATTCTCTGGAATCGCAGAAAGGGTAAAGTCTTTTTCCTTACGCTTTACCATCCGCACCGCATCATCCAGAATGGTCAGGTTCCGCAGCCCCAGAAAGTCCATTTTCAGCAGTCCCAGCTCCTCCAGAGTGGTCATGACATACTGAGTCACGGGCAGTCCGTCATTGGTAGCCAGAGGTACATAATCACACACCGGGCGGCTGGTGATGACCACACCGGCGGCGTGGGTCGAGGTATTCCGGGGCATCCCCTCGATGGCCATGGCAGTGTCGATAAGCTTTTTCACCTTTTCGTCCCCGTCGTAGGCGTCCTTCAGCTGCTTGGACAGCTTCAGGGAGTCTTCCAGGGTGATGTGTAAAGCCCCCGGGCCGCTGGGGATCAGCTTGGCCACAGCATCCACATCCCCGTAAGGCATACCAAGCACCCGGCCTACATCCCGAACAGCACCCCGGGCAGCCATGGTGCCGAAGGTGACGATCTGGGCCACATGGTCGGAACCGTATTTCCGGTTGACATAATCAATAACCTCCTGCCGCCGGCGGATGCAGAAGTCAATGTCGATATCAGGCATGGACACCCGCTCGGGGTTGAGGAAGCGCTCGAAGTACAGGTTATACTTCATGGGGTCCAGGTCGGTGATGTTCAGGCAGTAGGATACCATGGAGCCCGCAGCCGAGCCTCGCCCAGGGCCAACGGGGATGCCGCTGCCTTTGGCAAAGGCGATAAAGTCGGAAACGATGAGGAAATAGTCCACAAAGCCCATCTTCCGGATCATATCCATCTCATACCGGAGCTGTTTTCGATATTCCTCGGGCCCATCCGGGTAACGGCGCTCAAAGCCGTCCAGGCACAGCTTTTTGAAATAGGCCTCCCCGTCTGTCCAGCCCTCGGGGAGCTGGAAGTGGGGCAGGTGGTATTTGCCGAACTCAAAGTCCACATTGCAAAGCGCAGCAATTTTTCCGGTATTCTCCAGGGCCTCCGGGTGGTTGGGAAAGAGGGCGGCCATCTCCTCTTCTGACTTTACATAAAATTCTCTTGTCTCAAAGCGCATCCGGTTGGGCTCCTCCAGGGTCTTGCCCATCTGGATGCACATGAGGATGTCCTGCATCTCCGCATCCTCCCGGCGGAGATAGTGGGCGTCGTTGGTGGCGATAAGCGGAATGCCGGTCTCCTCATGGAGACGAACAAGCCCGGCGTTCACCCGCTTCTGGGCGGGGATGCCGTGGTCCTGCATTTCCAGATAGTAGCCGTCCTCCCCAAAGAGCCCCCGCATTTCCAGCGCTACCTCTTTGGCCTTGTCATATTCATCGGCCAGCAGAAGCTTTGGGATCTCGCCGCCCAGGCAGGCAGAGCAGGCAATGAGGCCCCCGCAGTGCTCCCGAAGCAGATCCATGTCAATGCGGGGCTTAATGTAAAAGCCCTCCAGATAGGCCTGGGACACCATATAGGAGAGGTTTCGGTAGCCCTCCTCATTCCGGCACAGGAGGACCAGGTGCCGGGACTCGGCATCAAACTCGTGTACTTTTTGAAAGCGGGTACGGCCCCGGGGGGCCACATAGACTTCACAGCCGATAATGGGCTTGATCCCCTCGGCCTTGCAGGCCCGGTAGAAGTCGATGACCCCGTACATGCAGCCGTGGTCGGTGATGGCCACCGCTTCCTGTCCCAGCTCCTTTACCTGCTTGACCAGCTTCTTGATCCGGCAGGCCCCGTCCAGCAGGGAAAATTCCGTATGGAGATGTAAGTGGACAAAGGACATATGGAGCTCCTCTCTTCTCTTGCAGCCAGACTATTCCTGGAGGTTCTCCTCCACCGGATAGCCGATAAAGCCGATCTGGTCGTTTACGCTGTAAAGCCCATAAAAGGGCAATTCCTCCGGAACCTCCCCTGTAAACGCTGAGGCAGTCCAGGACATAAATTCTTCAGGCAGCTCTTTCGTCTCAGCCCCCGGCAGATAAAGCCAGACTTCCTGTACATCCTCCAAACCAACCGGCCCGGAGGAGACATACTTGATGCCGTCCTCATAGGTGATTTCATCCGGCTCTTTCTCTGTGGACAGATACTCCAGTACCATAGTCCAGCGGTGGTCGTCCACTTTACCCGGCTGGGCAAAGCTGCCGGTAAAATCGCAGTAGTAGATGGTCCCATAGGGGTTCTCCTCCCCCATGTCACCCATGTCCACATCCTGATAATGCCCGGTAAAGGAGCCATCGCTTTGGAGAGTAAGCTGGGTGCTCCAGGCCCCCACGCCGCTGGAAAAGACGAACTCCAGTGCCCCTATATCCGCAAGGGGATTTTCCTGTTCAGCTTTTGAAATTTCAGTATTTTCCTCCCGACTGGAGACTGCGATGCTCTCCCCCTTCGGGGCACAGCCTGCCGCCGTCAGAAGCGCCAAGGCCAGGGCTGCGGACATCAGTTTTTTCATTCTGTCCCTCCCTTGCTCACGCCTCTTCCCGGGCGGCCGCCTCCAGGGTATCACCCGTAAGGCGATATACCGTCCACTCATCCATGGGGACGGCCTCCATGCCCTTGGTATAGAAATCGATGGAGGGGGTATTCCAGTCCAGGCAGGACCACTCCAGTCGTCCGCAGCCCCGCTCAAGGGCAATATGGGCCAGGTGTTTCAAAAGGGCTTTACCATAGCCGTGGCCCCGCTCCTCCGGGAGGACGAACAGATCCTCCAGATAGATCCCCGCCCGGCCCAGGAAGGTGGAAAAGTTGTGGAAGAAAAGGGCAAAGCCCACCGCCTTCTCCCCACGGACGGCAAAAACGACCTCAGCCTTTTTCTTTTCAAAGATCCACTCCCGCAGAAGCTCCGGGGTGGCCACCACCTGGTCGGACATATGCTCATACTCTGCCAGGGCACGGATAAACGATAAAATCAATTCCTCGTCGCCGGGGGCGGCGGGTCGGAAGGTACAGTTTGCCATGGGTAATCTCTCCTGTTCAGTTCTCTGTGTTTTCCTCTCTACCCAGTTCCACCAGCTTTCGAAGACGGTGGTTCAGGGCGGACTTGGTGATGGGCGGGTCGAAGCGCTCGGCCAGCTGGCTGAGGGTGTCCTCCGGATGGGCAAGGCGCAGTGCGGCGGCCTGACGAAGCTTGTCCGGCAGACCGGGGATCTCCCTCCGCTCCTCCAGGCGGCGGATGGCCTCTACCTGGGCCATGGCGGCCTCCACCGCCTTGTCCAGGTTTGCCGCGTCACAGTTGACCCGCCGGTTGACGCTTCCCCGCAGGTCCTTTTCCAGCTTGGCGTTCATCACCTCCATGGCCGCCAGCGGGGCGCCCACACAGGTCAGGAAATCTTCGATCCGGTTGCTCTGCTTGAAATAGATCACCGTGTTCCCCTTGCGCTGGGCGGCCTTGGGCTCCAGCTCCTGCTCCCGCATCAGGGCCAGCACCTCCCGGCTGACACTGTGGTGAGAGGTGGCCAGCTCCAGGTGATAGCCCTTTCTTGGGTCGGTGACCGAGCCTCCGGCCAAAAAAGCCCCCCGAAGAAAGGCAGAGCGGCAGCAGCTCTCCTCCACCACGGCAAAATTCACATGGAGGGCCAGGGCCAGCCGATCCACACCGAAGGCCTGCTGGATCTGGGAGAGCTTCTCCGGATCGGTGATGATAAAGACCTGCTTCCCCTCTCCCTCGGGCAGACGGTCAAAGGTCAGGCGGAAGGCCTTTTTGAACAGCACGGGCAGACGCTGGGCAAAGGCCTCGCTCTCGGTGATGATCCGGATCTCACCGGCGCTGAAGGTATTGCAGTATAGCAGCACGCCATAGGCCTCCGCCTGAACACAGCACCTGCGCCCCATGGGAGCGCGGCACAGTTCTGTTTTCACATCTCCTGCAAAGGACATGGTCACTCCTCCAAAATATAGCGGCGCTCGCCGTGGAAAATGCGTACCGCACGCTGGCGATAAATTTCCAGGATGGCGTCTGCCAGCTTATCCGGGTCGTGGCGGGCAAAGTTGCCACCTTCACAGGCCACTGACCGCTCCACCAGCTCCAGGCCCATGGCGGCGATCCGTTCCCGGTCTACCACCAGAGGCACAGCGTCCTCCTGGCTGTACCGCTCCAGCAGTTCTCTGGGGAGCTGGTCGGTATTGGCAAGGCACAGGTCCACCAGCCCCGGCTCCCCATGAGCCATGAGGGCTTCCAGGTGGTCGGCGGCAGTATAGCCTTCTGTCTCCCCATCCTGCGTCATAATGTTGCACACATAGATCTTGGGAGCCTCGGCCTGGGCAATGGCGTGGGCTACCCCCTCCACCAGCAGATTGGGGATGACGCTGGTGTAGAGGCTGCCGGGACCCAGCAGGATAAGGTCGGCCTCTCCAATGGCCTTCAATGCCGCCGGTGTGGCGTCGGGCCGCTGGGGAATCAGGGACACATGGTGGATGCGGCAGTCCTGCTCCTTCTTGCAGACGGAAATCTTGGACTCCCCCACCACCCGGGCACCGTTTTCGAAGACGGCCTCCAGCTGCACATCAGCACTGGTCACCGGAATCACCCGGCCGGTAATGGCAAGGACATGGCTCATCTGAGTCACCGCATCCTCAAAGGAGCCGGTGATCCCGTTAAGGGCGGCCAGGATCAGGTTTCCAAAGGACTGTCCGGCCAGAGTCCCCTCGGTAAAGCGGTAGGTAAGCAGCTTTTCCATTACCGGCTCTGTATTGGCCAGGGCCTCCATACAGTGGCGGATATCCCCCGGCGGGGGCATCCCCAGGTCCTGGCGAAGCATTCCTGATCCGCCGCCGTCATCGGCCACGGTGACGATGGCGGTGAGGTTTCTGGTATATTTTTTCAGTCCCCGGAGCATGGTGGAAAGGCCTGTACCGCCCCCCACGGCTACGATCTTGGGCCCACGCTCCCACTGCTGCAGACTTGGAAAACGATATGTCATGGATCTTTTTCTCCTTTTCCCCGGCCCTCAGGTCCGGCCCAGATCTCTGTGGCTCTCCTGTACGGCCCAGCCCTCCAGCTTCATCCGCTCGGACAGGGCGTGGGCGATGGCCACCGAGCGGTGGTGACCCCCGGTGCAGCCCACTGCAACCACCAGGGCGGTCTTGCCCTCCTCCTCATACCGGGGCAGCAGCCACCCCACAAGGTTCCACAACCGCTCCAGAAATTCCTCTGCCTGTCCTCCCTGGAACACATAGTCCCGCACGCCCTGGTCCAGGCCGGTACGGGCACGCAGCTCGGCCACATAGTAGGGATTGGGCAAAAAGCGCACATCAAAAACCAGATCTGCCTCCATAGGAATACCGTGCTTGAAGCCGAAGGAGAACACCCGCACATCCATCCGCCCCTCGGCGGAGCCCTCACGGTTGAAGATCCGGCGCAGTTCTCCCTTCAGCTTGGCGGTGGACAGGTTGCTGGTGTCAATGATGTACTCCGCCCGTTCCCTGAGAGGGGCAAGCATCTTCCGTTCCAGCTCGATCGCCTGTTCCAGGCTGTCGCACTGCTCCTCCAGGGGGTGGCTGCGTCGGCTTTCCTTATAGCGCTTGATGATGACGGCATCGCTGGCCTCCATAAACAGGATCCGGTAGGAGCACTTCATCTGCTTCAAATCGTCCAGGGCTCGAAACAGGCTCTCAAAATTGGTGCCCCCCCGGATGTCGGTGACCAGCACTACCCGGTCATATTCCCCCGATCCAGCCATGCCCAGCTCGGCAAACTTGGGAATGAGAGGAGCGGGCAGGTTATCCACACAGAAGAAGTTCATATCCTCCATAAAGGAGGCCGCCTTGCTCTTTCCCGCCCCGGACAAACCGGAAATAATGACAAATTCCACTGTAAACACCTCTCGTCTTCGGGAGAGCTAATGAAGGACCTTAACTTCCATCTCCAGCTCCACCCCGGTCTTCTCCCGTACCACTGCCTTCACCCGGTCCACCAGCTCCAGCACATCGGCACAGGTAGCCCCCCCACGGTTGACTACAAAGCCCGCATGCTTCTCCGATACCTGGGCTCCGCCCACGGAAAACCCCTTCAGTCCGCACTGGTCGATGAGGGCGGCGGCAAAGTGCCCCGGGGGCCGTTTGAACATGGATCCGGCGCTGGGATACTCCAGGGGCTGCTTGGCCTGGCGCTGGGCAGACAGCTCCTCCATCCGACTCCGAATAGACTCCGGGTCCCCAGGCGTCAGCTCCAGCCGGGCGGAGAGAACCATCCGACGCCCATCGGAAAAGGCACTGCGGCGGTAGCCGAAATCAAAGTCAGTGACCTCCTCCATCTCTCCCATCTCATTGATGCAGATAACGGACCGGACCACATCCTTCAGCTCTCCTCCGTAGGCCCCCGCATTCATGGTGACCCCGCCCCCCAGGCTCCCGGGGATGCCGTGGGCAAACTCCAGGCCGGACAGGCCCTCTTTCTGGGCATAATGAGCCAGCCGGGCCAGGGTGATCCCCCCGCCGGCAACGAGGTAATTTCCCTCCCGCTCCACCCAGTCCAGACCGGAGGTCTTGATGAGGAAGCGCTCCACTCCCGCGTCAGGCACCAGCAGGTTGGAGCCGTTGCCCAGGAAAAAGGGAGATATCTTCAGTTCACAGGCCGCCGCGACAGCCGCCCGGGCTTCTTCTCCGGTCCTTGGCAGGGCCATCAGTGCGGCGGGTCCGCCCAGGTGAAAGGTAGTGTGCCGGGACATGGGCTCCTGCTCCCGCAGTTCCATCTGAGGACAGCGGACAGACAGCAGCACCTTCAGTTGGGAAAATCGTTCCATAGCTCCTCCAATAGCGGGAAATTCAATACGAGGTCATTATAACAAACTCTCCGGGAAAATAGAATAGCCCCGGAGAAAAAACAGGACCCGGGCGCTGCCCGGGTCCTGACTGTGAAAAAACGGCTTAGTTCCTTGGACGAGCTGTTTTACATCATATTGCACAGCAGAGCCGCGCCCACCACGCCGGCGTCGTTGCCCAGAGAGGCCTTCTCCAGTCGTGTGGGCCGGGTCTTGTCAAAGGTACCCTGCTTCACCAGCTCGCAAAGGGGCTCCAACAGCAGGTCATCTTCGGCATTGCTGATGCCGCCGCCCAGACAGATAATCTCAGGCTGCAGCACATTGATGAGGTTGATGATACCAATGGACAACCCCTGGAGGTATACCGACAGCACACGCTTGGCCGCCGGGTCGCCCAGCCGTGCTCCCTGGAAGGCGGTGCGGCCCTGAACCTTAAACCGGTCTCCCTCGCACAGCTCCCACATAACGCTGCTCTTGTCCTTCTCCATCTCAGCCTGGGTCAAACGGATCAGGGCGGTGGCAGAGCCGTACTGCTCCCAGCAGCCCCGGTTGCCGCAGCCGCACAGGACACCATTGGGCTTGATGATCATGTGGCCCACCTCCATGCCGGAATTGGCATAGCCGGTAAAGAGCTTACCATTGGCCACCAGGCCGCCGCCGATGCCGGTACCCAGAGTGACCACCACCGCAGGGTCGCAGCCCTTGGCCGCGCCGGCCCAGTACTCGCCCACAGCGGCGCAGTTGGCGTCATTGGCCAGAAATACCGGCACATTCCAAACCTCCTGGAAAAGCTTGCGGAAGGGTGTCTCAGAAAAAGCCATATTGGGGGTCTGGACCACAATGCCGGTATCGTTATCAACCAGACCGGGCAGGCCCACGCCCACAGCCTCGATCTCCTCATAGGGGACAGCCCCCATTTCGCACACCTTCTGGGCCAGCCGGGCCAGCTCATGACACAGCTCCTCCGCCGTCATGGATTTGTCCACCGGGTGGCTCACCTTGTCCAGAATATGTCCCTTTTCATTCACCAGGCCGGCCACCAAATTGGTGCCGCCTACATCAATGCCGATATAATACATCTCATTTTCCCCCTTCTTCTATCGTCTGAAAATGCCGATCCATCCGATGGGACAGCTCCAGAGCCGCGTTGTGTCCCATCTTCCGGTTGCGGTTATTCATGGCTGCCACCTCCACGATGCTGGCCAGATTCCGGCCGGGCTTGACAGGAATGGTGACAGCAGGCACCTTTACCCCCATAATCTCTGTAAAGGTAGACTCCAGGCCAAAGCGGTCATACACCGCATTGTCGTCCCAGGGCTCCAGATTGACCACCAGGTCGATCTGCTGGCTCATCTTGATAGCTCCCATACCCATCAAGCGGCTCACATCCACCACGCCGATACCCCGCAGTTCCATATAGCCCTGAATCAATTCCGGGGCACTGGCCACCAGAGTCTTGTGGTTGGTCATCTTAATGACTACCGCATCATCGGCGATAAGGCGGTGCCCACGCTTCAAAAGCTCAATGGCCACCTCGCTCTTGCCCACACCGGATTCTCCCTGAAAGAGGACACCCTCGCCATAAATCTCCATCATGACCCCGGAACGGGTGATTTGAGGGGCCAGGTGGTTATAGAGGCTGCTGATGAGGGCACTCATAAACTCGGAAGTCTGCACAGGGGTACGCAGGATGGTCCGGTCATGCTTGTCCGCCATCTCCATACACTCCCGAGTGGGCTCCAGCCCCCGGGTGAGGATCAAAGCGGGGACCGGATAGGACAGCAGCCGATCAAAGCTCTCCCGCCGCTGCTGGGGCGTCATCCCGTTTACATAGGTGCTCTCCGTCAGGCCGATGAGCAACAGCCGCTCCGTATCAAAATGTTCAAAAAAGCCGGTGAGCGGAAGGCCCGGCCGGTTTACATCCAAGGTGCGCAGAGGTACATTTTCATAGTCCGGCCCCTTACGCAGAATCTCCAAGCCAAACTCCTGGATAATCTCTCCCAGTCTGACACTGCTGACAGTTTCTGTCATAGCTCAAAACCCCTCTCTGCCTGGACATAGGTTCTCCCTTCCCTGCCCGTTCTCGTGTTTAATAGTATAGCCTAAAATCTCCTTTTAGGCAAGAAAAAGCGGTGGGAGAAGGGCCTTGATTTTCCCTTATAATTTTTAAAAAAAGTTCTTGCATTCCGTCGGACTTTCTGGTATCATATCATTCGAAGCTTTTTTGGAAAGCGATTCTCATAGCGAGGAGGTAAGCAACATGGCCAAATGCGAATTCTGCGACAAGGGCGTCACCTTCGGCATTCAGGTGTCCCACTCTCATCGCCGCTCCAACCGCACCTGGAAGCCTAACGTGAAGCGCGTGAAGGCGATCGTGAAGGGCACTCCCACTCACGTGTACGTCTGCACCAGATGCCTCCGTTCCGG
>CALWOR010000020.1 GCA_944383205.1 uncultured Oscillospiraceae bacterium
GGATCAAGGAAAACCTGGACGCGGTGGCCCGGATCTTAGTGCTGGCCCTGACGGAGTTTTTTGACATCCCCTTCTTTGAACGGGAAAACCGCCGCCCGGGGGTGGTGGATGTGAACTACGGAAACCTGAACATCCGCGCCCGGCCCAGCCTGGAGGCTCCCATCCTGGCCCAGGCCCCCGACGGGGCCCCCCTTACCATCCTCAACACAGCCAACGGCTGGCACCTGGTAAATTTCAGCGGCACCATCGGCTATGCCAAAGCCGACTACATCACCCTGATCTGAGGAGGACCCCCCATGGACATTCATGTGGTACAGCCCGGAGACACCCTCTACCGCCTGGCCCGGCAGTACGGAGTCTCCATGGACCGGCTCATTTACGACAACCAGTTTCCCGACCCCTCCCGGCTGGTGGTGGGGCAGACCGTTTTGGTCCGGTACCCCCAGCTCACCTACACGGTAAAGGAGGGGGACACCCTCTGGTCCATCGCCCGGGACCACGCGACCACCGTCCGCTCCCTTCTGCGGGGCAACCCCAATTTGAAGGGTAAGGACCTCATCTACCCCGGCCAGGTGCTGGTCATCCAGTACCGGGACCGGCCCCAGGGGAAGCTAGCGGTGGGGGGCTACGCCTACCCCTGGATCGACCGTCCCCTTCTCACCGCCCTTCTCCCCTACCAGTCCCGGCTCATCCCCTTCGCCCACAAATTCACCCCGGCGGGGGAGCTCCTCCCCCTGGAGGACCAGTCCCTCCGCTCCGCCGCCCTTCAGGCGGGGGTCTCCCCCATCCTCTGCCTTGCCAACCTGGACGAGAAGGACGCCTTCTCCAGCCAGCTGGTCCACCAGCTTCTGGCAAGCGACAGGGCCCAGGAAGCCCTCATCGCCGCCCTGCTGGAGGCGGTGGACCGGGAGGGGTACCGGGGGGTGGATGTGGACTTTGAGTATGTGTACGGCCAGGACGCTGAAAGGTATGCCCAGTTCCTCTCCCGGCTCCGGGAGGGGCTGACGGCCCGGGGGTTCCCCCTGTCGGCGGCCCTGGCGGCCAAGACCTCTGACGACCAGCCCGGGCGGCTCTACGAGGGCCACGACTACCGCCTCATTGCCCAGGCGGTGGACTACGCCCTGCTCATGACCTACGACTGGGGCTACGCCGGGGGCCCGCCCATGGCGGTCTCCCCCCTGCCCCAGGTGCGGGAGGTTTTGGAGTACGCCCTCACCCGCTTTCGGCCGGACCAGCTCTTCCTGGGCATTCCCAACTACGGCTACGACTGGCCCCTGCCCTACAAAGAGGGGAACCTGGCAAAGTCCATAGGCAATCAGCAGGCGGTCTCTCTGGCCTGGGACCGGCACGCCGCCATCCGCTTTGACGAGACTGCCCAGGCCCCCTGGTTCCGGTACACTTCAGAGGACGGGAGGGAGCACGAGGTGTGGTTCGAGGACGCCCGGAGCGCCAGGGCCAAGGTGGAGCTGGCTCTGGAATACGGCCTGCACGGGGTGGGGTATTGGAACCTGGACCGGCCATTCCCCCAGGGCTGGGGGGTGCTGTCCGCCCTGGCCAACATCGCCCCGGGGATTTAGGAGAAAGGGGCTGGATTTTCCCGGCGGAGTGTAGTACAATGGCTCCAATGTTTCACAAAGGAGGACATGAACATGTCTGTTACTGTGGGTCTGAAGGGCCGGGCGGAGAGCCTGGTCACCGAAGAAAATACCGCCCTCACCGCCGGCTCCGGCACCCTGCCCGTCTTTGCCACTCCCTTTATGTGCGCCCTCATGGAGAAGGCCGCCTGGACCTCCATCGCCCCCTGTCTGGAGGAGGGAGAGAGCACCGTGGGCACCAAGCTCGACATCACCCACGACTCCGCCACCCCCCTGGGCATGAAGGTGTGGGCCGAGAGCCAGGTCACGGAGGTGGACGGCAAGCGCATCGTGCTGAAGGTTGCCGCCTATGACGAGAAGGGCCTCATCGGCCAGGGCATCCACGAGCGCTTTATTATCACCGACCAGCGCTTTTTGGCCAAGGCCGCCCGGAAGCTGGAGGGATGAGAGATGTCCATTGAACGCGTGAAGGAATATTTCCGCACCCTGGGCCGGGAGGGGGACATTCTGGAGTTCCCCGTGTCCAGCGCCACCGTGGAGCTGGCCGCCCAGGCGGTGGGGGTCATCCCCGCCCGCATCGCCAAGACCCTGTCCTTCCTGGTGGAGGACAAATGCGTGCTCATCGTGGCCGCCGGAGATGCCAAGGTGGACAACAGCAAATATAAGGCCATGTTCCACACCAAGGCCAAAATGCTCACCCCCGAGCAGGCGGTGGAGATGACCGGCCACGCCGTGGGCGGCGTGTGCCCCTTTGCCAATCCGGAGGGGGTGGAGACCTATCTGGACATCTCCCTCAAACGCTTCGACACCGTTTTCCCCGCCGCCGGCAGCTCCAACTCCGCCATCGAGCTGAGCTGTGAGGAGCTGGCGGAGCACTCCCACAGCCTGGGCTGGGTAGATGTGTGCAAGGCGTGGCAGGATAGTTCAAATCAGTAATAAATTACTGATTTGAGAAAGGCTGCACGGAAGATGGGCCTCAATTCCTTACGGAAAAGTCGGCCCATCTTCCGTGAGATGTGTCATTTCCCAGGTACACGCCCCGGGAAATGACGGATCAAAATTTATTCCGCCGCCACGGGCGGCGGAACTCCCTGCGGGAGGGCTTTTTTGCCAAGCAGATGGCCGGGAAGAATTTCTTCCCGGCCATTTTATCGCTTTTATTCCGTCACTTTCTTTCTCAGCAGGTAAATTGCCCCCAGGGCGGTGAGGGCCTCGGTCACCGGGGCGCTGAGCCACACCCCGTCCATCCCCCACACCCGGGACATGAGAAGGGCCAGGGGGACGATGAGCACAAAGCCCCGGAGGATGGACACCAGAAAGCCCGCCCTGGGCCGGTCCATGGAGGAGAAATATACCGCCGTCACCACATTGAAGCCGGAGAAGAAGAAGGCGGTAAAGTAGAGCCGCAGCCCTCTCACTGCGATCTGCTGGAGAAGAGGATCCTGCTCCCGGTTAAAAGCGGCAACGATGGGCTGGGCAAAGAGCACCGACAGCACATACACTCCCGCCGCCAGCACCACCGCTGCCCAAAGGGCATAGCGGTATACGGTGTGGACGGTGCGCTCCTCCCTCCTGCCCCAGGCGGCGCTCACCAGGGGCTGGATGCCCTGGCTGAGACCGGTGAACAGGGCCAGCACCACCAGATAAATGTTGGCCACTACCCCGTAGCCAGCCACTCCCAGATTGCCCGCCAGACCCAGAATGATTAGGTTGAACATGATAAGTACCAGACCGGAGGACAGCTCGGCAATGAGAGAGGGGGAACCCAGAGCGGCCAGCTCCCCAGCCCCTGCCAGCCTCACCCCTGCCCGGTTCAGCCGAAGGGTGCGACACCGGAAATGGGGAGAAAGAATGGCCAGGCTGATCACCGGTGCCAGACCTGTGGCCAAAATAGCACCGAACATCCCCATGTTCATAGGAAAAATAAACAGATAATCCAGAAGGATGTTGGAAAAGCTCCCTCCAAGCATGGCGGTCATGGCCAGCCTTGGGGCATTGTCGTTGCGCACAAAGCACAGACACACATTATTCAGCAAAAAGGCCGGTGAAAAGGACAGCAGCACCCGGAGATAGGTCTGGGTCATTCCGTGCACCACCCCGCTTCCTCCCAGCAGGGTACTCAGCTGGGAGGGAAAGAGTACGCCGGGCAGCACAAACAGCACACTGGCCGCCAGCGCCAATATCAGTGATTGGGTAAACACCCCCTGGGCCTCATCCTCCCTGCCCTGGCCCCGGAGCAGTGCAAATTTGGTGGCGCCTCCCATTCCCAACATCAGACCAACCCCTTGGATAAAATTATAGAAGGGTATAGCCAAATTGAGGGCAGCAAGGCCATTCGGTCCAAGCCCCTGGGAAATAAAAAAGGTATCGGCCAGAATGTAACATGACAGGCCGATCATACCCATCACATTTTGCGAAGTATATTTAAGAAATTCTCTTCTGATTTGTCGCTGCTCCACAGCATGTCCCCCCAGAAACAGTAAAAGGGCGTTCGTTTCCCCCCTTCTAAGGCCTGACGGTGGGAAAGCGAACGCCCTTCCCCCTACCCGGCGGCAGGGGGAGGCTGTTATGTAATTTACTTATGTTAACTAAAATTCACTTGGTGCCAAAGATGCGGTCGCCGGCATCGTTCCCATTCCGACCTGGTCGGAATGGGGTCCCGTTTCTTTCAATCCTCGGGCGAAGTGAATTCGCCCTGCGGAAATTCTTTGCACGCAAAGAATTTTGGGGCGCCGCCGGCTTCTCTAAAAATTTTACTTGGTGCCAAAGATGCGGTCGCCGGCATCGCCCAGGCCGGGCACGATGTAGGCGTGGTCATTGAGCTTCTCATCCACGGCGGCCACATAAATTTCTACATCGGGATGGTCCCGGCGGATGACCTCGATCCCCTCGGGAGCGGCCAGAATGTTCATAAGCTTGATGTGCTTGCAGCCATAGCCCTTCAGGAAGGTGATGGCGGCAGAGGCGGAGCCGCCGGTGGCCAGCATGGGGTCCAGGACGATCACATCCCGCTCGGCGATGTCGGTGGGCATCTTGCAGTAGTACTCCACGGGCTGGTGGGTATCAGGGTCCCGGTAGAGGCCGATATGGCCCACCTTGGCGGAGGGGATCAGATTCAGGATGCCGTCCACCATGCCAAGGCCCGCACGGAGGATGGGGACGATGGCCAGCTTCTTGCCGGTGAGCTGCTTGAAGGTACCGGTGGCTACGGGGGTCTTTACCACCACATCCTCCAGGGGCAGGTCACGGGTGGCCTCATAGCACTCCAGAGCGGCGATCTCAGAGACGATCTCCCGGAATTCCTTCACGCCGGTCTTCTCGTCCCGGAGGATGGTCAGCTTGTGCTGCAGCAGCGGATGGTCCAGTACATGCACTTTCTCGTCAAACATTGTGATGATCCCCTTTATCATTAGATTTTGATGTGAAATTCCGTTCCCGTTCCAGGCGCTCCCGCTCCGCCTGGGACAGGCGGTGGTACACGGGAACCAGGGCGCCGCCCTCCACCAGCCTGCCCTCCCGGGCCAGGCGCTGGGCGGCCATGGCCACACCCCAGGCGCTCTGCATGCGCAGGTGCGGGGGGGCCGGTTCCAGGTCAGGTATGCGCTCCCGTAAGGTATTATAGCACAGCAGTGCTCCATCTCCAACGACAATTTTCGGAAAATGGAAATTTTTCAGCTCCTCCCCCAGCTTCTCCAGGGAGACGGCCCGGTCGGGGGCCAGCCGCTCCAGCTTGTCCCCCCGGGCCAGGAACAGGGCGTTATACACCTGCTTGCGCCGGGCATCCATGGCGCAGACGATGAGCTTTCCCTCCATATGGGCCAGGGGCCAGGCCATGGACTCCAGGGTGGAGCAGGGAGCGCAGGCCTTCCCCTTCCCCCAGGCGAGCCCCTTGGCGGTGGCCACTCCGATGCGAAGGCCCGTAAAGGACCCGGGCCCGGCGGCCACGGCGATCACATCCACCTCGTTCAGGCTGTTTCCCGAATTGCGGAGCATGTCCTCCACCATGGGCAGCAGGGTCCGGCTGTGGGTGAGGCCGCTGTTCTGATAATTCTGCGCCGCCAGCACCCCGTCCCGCACCAGGGCGGCGGAACAGGAGGTGGCCGAGGACTCCAGGGCTAAAATATTCACAATGTCACCCCCTCGATGGAAATAAGCCGCTGCCCCTGGTGCTCCCCCCGGCGGATGTCCACCCGGAGTGCGTCATGGTCCAGGGCGTCGTCGATGTTTTCACTCCACTCCACAGCGCACACGCCCCCACGGGCCAGGTAGTCCTCCCAGCCGATGTCGTAGAGCTCCTCGGAGGAGCCCAGGCGGTACATATCAAAGTGGAACAGGGGCAGCCGCCCCCCCTCATATTCGTTAACAATGGTAAAAGTGGGGCTGGTCACCCGGTCATTGACGCCCAGGCCCCGGGCAAGGCCCCGGGTGAAGGCGGTCTTCCCCGCCCCCAGGTCCCCGGTAAAGGCGATCACCGTCCCGGGCGCAAGCTTGGCGGCCAGCCGCTCCCCCAGCTTCTGGGTCTCCTCCTCGCTGTTGGTCACATATCGGGACAAGTCCATCCCTCCGTTCACAGAAAATTTTCACACTCGCAAGAGATTATACCACGATATGGTTTGCCTTTCCACCAAAATGTGCTAAAATATAGCGGACCATTCTTTTTCCGGGCTTTTCTTTGCATCTCTCAGGAGGTGAGGCCTTGACCACACTTTTTTCCCCTGTGCGGGAATTTCTGAAAAAAGGAGATCTCATTCTCCTGTCCCTGTGTCTGCTGGCCAGCGGCTACGGACTGCTTCTGATCTTTTCCGCCACCCGGTATGAGCAGAGCTACAAGTCCGTCATCGTTCAGTTTATCGGGATCGTCCTTGGGGTAGTGGCCTATATGCTGCTCACCTTTGTGGATCTGCAGCTGTTTATCGACAAGAACTGGAAGCCCACCCTCATTGCCAGCGTGGTACTCATTCTCCTGCTCCTGACACCCCTGGGGCTGTCCGTGGGCGGCAACCTGAACTGGCTGGCTATCTCCAAGATCATCCCCGGCTTTCCTCTGAACCTGCAGCCCAACGAGATCGTCAAGCTCCCCTTTATCCTCCTTCTAAGTCTCCAGATCACCAAAATTCAGGAGCAGGAGCGGGACATCAGCTCTCTGCCCTCCCTCATCCAGATCGGCGGCTTCACCGTCTTCATGCTGGGCCTCATCGCCGTGGTGTGCGGGGACATGGGCATGTGCGTCATCTATATGATGATCTTCGTCTTTATGGCCTGGGCCTCCGGGGTCAATGTGCGGTGGTTTGTTCTGGTGGGTGGTGGCCTGATCCTGACAGTTGTAATTTTGTGGCTGTTCGTCCTGCCTGAGACCAGCCTGTGGAACGATTACCGGATCATGCGCTTCCGGGTGGTGCTGGACCACGACCTGGATCCTATGGACAAGGGATTTCAGCAGAGCCGGTCCATCCTGGCTATCGGCGCGGGCCAGCTCTTCGGCCAGGGCTACCTCCAGGGGGCCTACACCCAGTCCAGCTACTCCCAAACCCTCCCCGCCCGACAGACCGACTTCATCTTCGCCGTGTGCGGCGAGGAGCTGGGACTGGTGGGCTGTATGCTCCTGCTGCTCATTCTCAGCGGGGTGGTGCTGCGGTGCATCTGGGTGGGCCGCCATGCCAGCTGCCCCTTTGACAGCTATGTGTGCATGGGAGTCGCCGGGATGCTCCTCATCCAGATCACCCTCAATGTGGGTATGTGCCTCTATATCCTGCCCGTCATGGGCCTGACTCTCCCCTTCATCAGTTACGGCGGCTCCTCCATCATCACCCTCTACGCCGCCATGGGCATGGTGTCCAGTGTAAAGGCCAGAACCTTGCCAAGCTGGCTGCGGGACTGACCTCAGATCCATCTAAGAAAAAATGCCTCCGGCTAAAAAGCCGGAGGCATTTTTTGTACTGGTCAGGTTTCTCAGCTGTTGGCGGGCACATGGATGATGCCCACGGGGCACTCCTTGACACACAGCTGGCAGCCCTTGCACTTGTCCTGGTCGATGCGGGCCAGGTTGTTCTCCACGGTGATGGCGTCGAAGTGGCACACCTTGGTGCACTTCATGCAGCCGATACAGCCGGCGGTGCAGGCCTTGCGGGTGTCGGCACCCTTGTCCTTGTTGAGGCACTGGACAACGGGCTTGCGCTTGTGCTCGGGGATGATGCTGATGACGGCGTTGGGGCAGGCGGCGGCACAGGCGCCGCAGCCAACACACTTGGCATAGTCCACCTTGGCGATGCCGTCCACGATGTGGATGGAATCGAAGGCGCAGGCCCGGGTACAGTCGCCGTAGCCCAGACAGCCGTACTTGCACATGCCGTCGCCGCCGTAGAGGCCCTTGACGGCCTGGCAGCTCTGGATACCCTGGAACTCATAGCGCTTGGAGGTCTGGTTGCAGGTGCCGGAGCACAGCACCACCGCCTTCATGGGGACGGAAGCGCCGGCCTCCACACCCATGATCTCGGCGATCTTGGCGGCGCAGGCGGCCCCGCCGGGGGTACACTTGTTGACGGCGTTGCCCTCCTCCACGATGCTCTTGGCGTAGTCGGCACAGCCGGCGCAGCCGCAGGCGCCGCAGTTGGCGCCGGCCAGGACGGCGGTGATCTTCTCAACCCGCTCGTCCACAGGGACATACATGAAGATGGAGGCGGCCACCAGGATCACCGCGCCGATCAGGCCGATGACGGTGACGATAATGATTGCCAGAATGATCGGATCCATACTCTACTTCCCCCTCCTGTCAAACCTTGAAGATGGCGTCCACAATACCGCCGAAGCCCATGAAGGACAGGGAGGTAACAGCGGCGGCCACCAGAGTGATGGGCAGGCCCTCAAAGCACTTGGGGGTGACGGCCTGCTCCACACGGCGGCGCACGCCGGAGAACAGGACCATGGCCACCAGGAAGCCGATGCCGGCGCCGGCGGCGCAGACGATGGACTCCACAAAGTTGTAGCCGTTGTCCAGGTTCAGGATGGTCACGCCCAGGATGGTGCAGTTGGTGGTGATGAGGGGCAGATACACGCCCAGGGCCTTGTACAGGGCGGGGACGAACTTCTTCAGGAAGTTCTCCAGCAGCTGCACCAGGATGGCGATGATGAGGATGAAGACGATGGTCTGCAGATAGCCCAGGTCACGGCTGGTGCCCGCCGCCTCAGCGGGGGACAGCACAAAGGTGTAGATGGGCCAGGTGGCGGCGGTGGCCATGACCATGACGAAGGTGACGGCCAGGGACATACCTACCGCGCTGTCCAGCTTTTTGGACACGCCCAGGAAGGGGCAGATGCCCAGGAATTTGGCCAGCACATAGTTGTCCACCAGGATCATGGTGAAGAAGATGCTGGCAAGCTTCACTGCCATTTCCATTACGCGTTGCCTCCTTCCACAGCTTCCTCAGTCTTGGCGCTCTTCTTGGGGCGGGAGGTCAGCCAGGTAGCGCCGGCCATGAGGATGCCGAACACAAAGAAGCCGCCGGGGGCGCTGGTCATAATGGTGAAGGGATCGATGGACTCGGGGATGACCTGGATGGCAAAGTCGGCCCCCAGAGCGGGGATCAGGCTGCCCAGGCCGGACATCCAGGTGCCCGCGCCGAAGATCTCGCGGATGGAGCCCATGATCACCAGGGTGATGGTAAAGCCGATGCCCATGCCAAGGCCGTCCAGAGCGGAGTCGACAACGCCGTTCTTGGAGGCGAACATCTCGGCACGGCCCAGGATGATGCAGTTGACCACGATCAGGGGCAGGTACACGCCCAGGGCCTTGTCCAGGTCGGGCACATAGGCCTTGACCAGCATCTGCACCACGGACACGAAGCCGGCGATGACGGTGATGTAGCAGGGAATGCGGACCTGGTCGGGGATGATCTTCCGCAGGGCGGAAATGACGATGTTGGAGCAGATCAGCACGAAGGTGGCCGCAAGGCCCATGCCGATGCCGTTGGAAGCCATGGAGGTGACGGCCAGAGTGGGACAGGTGCCCAGGACAAGCCGCAGGACCGGGTTTTCGTTGAGAAAACCGTTGGTCAGAATTTTCAGTTTGCTGTTGTTACTCATCTTGTTCCACCTGCCTTTCAAGCGATTGCGTTGTACGCCTCAATGGCGGCGTTCACAGCGTTGTTCACGGCCCGGCTGGAGATGGTGGCGCCGGTGTAGGCGTCCACATCGGTCCCCAGCACCAGAGCCTGGGTAGCGGGCAGGCCGTTGTAGCTGGCCCAGTACTCGGCGTTCTCGGTGACATTGGTGCCGATGCCCTTGGTCTCGGCGGACTCGGTGATCTTGATCTGCTTGACGGTGTCGTCGGGGCTGAAGGCGACCATCACGGTGACGGTGCCGCCGTAGCCCTTGCCGGAGCAGGTGATAACGGTGCCGGTGCCGTTGTCGGCGGTGTAGACATCGGAGACATTCTCCACCTCAACACCCTCCACCTTGGTGAAGGCGCCCTCAGCCTCGGGCAGAAGCTCGGCACGGGCGGCGTTTTCGGCGGCGATGGTGGCCGCCTGGATGACGGGGGCGGTCACGCTGTTGGTGGCGGCCAGGGCCCCGGTGATGACGATGCAGATGACGCCCAGCACCACAATGGGCTTAAAGACTCGATTCCAGTTGCTCATTTGGCCGCGCCTCCCTTTTTCACCTTGGCAATGCCAAGCTTATCCTGACGGGTGAGCACCTCAATGTAGGGCACCAGCAGGTTCATCAGCAGAATGGCGAAGGACACGCCCTCGTTCATGGTGCCGAAGTGACGGATCATCATGGTAATCAGGCCCAGGCCGATGCCGAAGACCAGCTTACCCTTCTGGGTGGTGGGAGAGGTGACATAGTCGGTGGCCATGAAGAAGGCGCCCAGCATCAGGCCGCCGGAGAGCAGCTGCACGATGGGGTCAAGGCCGAAGCACAGGCTCAGTACGGCCACGGTGGCCAGATAGGTCACGGGGATCATGGGGCTGATGACCTTGGTGACGATGAGGTAGATGCCGCCGGCAATGAGGGTGATGGCGCAGGTCTCGCCCAGCACGCCCCCGTGGTTGCCCAGCAGCAGGGTGACATAGTCACCGGCGCCCAGGTCGGCCACATGGGCCAGAGGAGTGGCGGAGGTGGCGGCGTCAGCCCCCTGGGGGAAGCCGTAGGTGGACATACGCCCGGCAAAGCCCACGGCCATGGCGATACGGCCCACAATGGCGGGGTTGGCAAAGTTATAGCCCAGGCCGCCGAAGAGCTGCTTGATGATGACGATGGCGATGAAGGCGCCTACGATGGGCATCCACCAGGGAAGGGTGGAAGGCAGGTTGAAGGCCAGCAGCATGCCGGTGACCACGGCGGAGAAGTCTCCCACGGGGTTCTCCCGGCCCATGAGCTTGCAGTAGGCCCACTCGAAGAAGACGCAGGCCGCCACGGTGATGGCGGTAATGATCAGGGAATTGACCCCGAAGATGACCACAGAGGCGATGAGGGTGGGCACCAGGGCCAGGCACACCCGCTGCATGATCTTCTGGGTGGAGTCCGCGCCGGTAATGTGGGGCGCGGCGGTAACGATCAGTTTATTGGCCATTACTTCTTACCTCCATTTTTCATCATGATCTTGGCCAGGGCGATGGAGGGGGCCAGAGGCCGCTTGGCCGGGCAGACGAAGGAGCAGGTGCCGCAGCTCATGCACAGATCGGCGTTGAGCTCCTGGAGCAGCTCCACATTCCCGTCGTTGTAGGCCTGGACGATCTCCTTGGCGGACAGGCCCAGAGGACAGGCGTTGGTGCACCGGCCGCAGTGGATGCAGTTGGTGACCTTGGGGGTCTGGGACATTTTCTTGGAGAAGGCCAGCACCGCGTTGTTGTTCTTGAGAATAGGCTGGTCCAGGCTGGCTAGGCAGTTGCCCATCATGGGGCCGCCGTAGAGGACCTTGCCCGGCTCGTCGGTGAAGCCGCCGCAGAAGTCCATGAGCTCCTGAACGGGAGTGCCGATGATGACCTCCACATTCTTGGGCTCCTTGATGATGTCGCCGTCCACGGTCAGGCGCTTGGTGACCAGAGGCATGCCGGTCTTTAAGTACTTGCCCACAAAGGCCACGGAGGTGACATTCATGACGATGACGCCCACATCGGAGGGCAGGCCGGGGAAGGGCACTTCCCGGCCGGTGCAGTTTTCAATGAGCACCTTCTCAGCGCCCTGGGGATAGCGGCAGGGAAGCTCCTTGACCTCTACGCCCTGGGTGGCCACGCTCTTCATCTTGGCGATGGCCTCGGGCTTGTTGCCCTCGATGCCGATGATGCACTTGGGGATCTCCAGGTACTTCATCACCGCCTGGATGCCGTCCATGATGAACTGGGTGTCTTCCAGGAAGCAGCGGTTGTCCGAAGTGATATAGGGTTCGCACTCGGCGCCGTTGATGACCAGGGTATCGATCTCATCCAGATTCTTGGGAGCCAGCTTCACCGCGGTGGGGAAACCGGCGCCGCCCAGGCCCACCAGACCGCTGGCGCGGACGGCATCCTGGAAGGACTTCAGGTCGGTGACCACAGGGGGAGCCACGGAGGGGTCCACCTTCTGCTCCCCGTCGGGAATGATGACCACGGCGGTCTGGGGCGCGCCGTTGGGCGCGGTGATGGTGATGATGCTGTCCACCACCCCGGACACGCCGGAGTGGATGTCCGAGGAGACAAAGCCCCCGGCCTTACCCACCACGGAACCAACATAGACCTGGTCGCCCTTGGCCACGGCGGGAGTCGCCGGAGCGCCGATGTGCTGGCCCATGGACAGCACGATCTTGGAGGGCAGCGGCATTTTCACCGTTTCCAGGTTGGAAGTCCGTTTCTCGTGGGGGACACCCGCGCCCTGCGCGGATCGTTTGAGAAATTTGCTCATGAAAGATTTCGACCTCCCTATTCTGTTCTGCCGGAACTGAACGGGACCCTCCCCAACGGTTTTCCGCTCTTGGAGCGGCCTTGAAAACCGCCCTTCCCCTTGGGAGACAGGGCCCGTTCCACGCGCCCGCACAGCTCGGGCGCACGACAAAACCCGTCGCTTTTCCTCCCCTCTTCGGCGGGGTGGAAAAACGCCGGCTCTGCTTGCGGCAAATATCATACACCAATTTTCATAAAAATGCAAGACGATTTGCATCCTTCTACCATTTTCCGCAAAAAAATCGAGGCGCGGAGAATCTCCGCGCCCCTTTTCAAGGTCTGTACCTGTTTTTTCTTCAGCAGCCGCAGTTGTTGTTGCAGCCACAGTTGTTGTTGCAGCCGCAGCCGTTGTTGTTCCAGCCGCCGCAGCCGCACAGGATGACCAGCAGGATGATGATCCACAGGCAGCTGTTGCCGCCCCAGCCGTTATTGCAGCACCCCATAATGAGTACCTCCTGAATATGAAAGTTTTAAGAGGGCTGTCTGCCGCTCTCATCCCTATCATATGGCGGTGGCGCCGAATGGGTGTGTCCTCCTTCAGGAAATCTTTTCCGCAAAGGAGCGCAGCATGGTGGCTACCTCCGCCCGGTTGGCGTTATACTGGGGGTTCAGGGTGAGCGCCCCTGCATCGGAGGAGCCGGTGACCACGCCCTCGGCCACCGCCCAGGCCATGGCCTCCCGGGCCCAGTCGCTGACCTTGCCCTGGTCCTGGTAGGCACTTAAATCGGCCCCGGGGCTGAGCGTACGGCCCAGGTAGTTTTTGGCAAAGCTGTGGAGCATGACCACCACCTGCTCCCGGGTGACCTGCCGGTCAGGGGAGAAGGTGCCGTCCCCGGTGCCGGCGGTGACTCCCTGGGACACCGCCCACTTCACATAGGGGGCATACCAGGCGCTGTCGGAGACATCGGTAAGGGTCACATCGGCTCCGGCCATCTCTCCGGCGGGGGCCCCGGCCAGCTGGTAGAGCACCGTGGTGAGCATGGCCCGGGTCATGGGCTCGCCGGGGCCGAAGGTGTGCTCGCTCATCCCGGAAAAGAGCTTGCTGCTGTACACATAGTTCACCGGGGCGTAGAACCAGTCGCTGCGCTTCACATCCAGGAAGGGGGCGGCGCTCTCATTGCCGCCCTGGACGGTGTAGCTCCCCTGAACGCCCATGGCGGCATACCCAGATTGAACGGTAAGGTGGGCCACCGTCTCCTCCCCCACCAGATACCGGTGGTTGGGCGTGAGGGCGGTACCCGAGGCGACCTCGGTCCCGGCGGTCACATCCACCACCGCCCCGTTGTGGTCCACCACCACGCTGCCCTCCAGCATGAGGGCCCCGCAGCCGGTGGTGAGGGTCAGGCTCTGGCCGTCGTACCACTCCCGGCGCTGAAGGTCGGCGCTGTACAGGCCGGAGGAGACGCTCTCCCCCCCGGTCACCTGGCCGTGGACCTGATCCAGAGTGGACTTGGCCGCGTCGTAGGTGTCCTCCAGCGCCTGATAGGCCGCATCGGTGCCCGCCTTTTCCGCCTGGGGGAAAAAGGTATCCACAAGATAGCTGAGACTGACAGGCCCGTCCCCGGACACGGCGGCATAGGCCCCGGCAGTGAGCAGCACAAAGGCCAGAATCAGTCCCAGGGGACGCAGAATTTTTTTCATGGTTTCTCCTCCTTCTCCGTGGGAAGGTCCTCCTCCCCCTGGGAGATCATATAGCTCAGGGCCAGCAGGCTGTCGGAAAAATGGACCGACTCCACCACCACATCCTTCTGCCGGATGTCCAGTTCGTGATTGGTGAAGTTCCAGATCCCCCGCACCCCAGCCGCCACCAGCCGGTCGCACACCCCCTGGGCAGAGGAGATGGACACAGTGAGCATGCCCACGCTCACCGTGTGCCGGGCCAGGAAGTCCTCCAGCTGGTCGGCGTGGTAGACAGGCACCCCGGCGATGGTGGTGCCCACCACCTTGGGGTTCACATCAAAGGCGGCCAGCAGCTGAAAGCCGTTGCTGGAAAATTTGAAGTTCTGAATGATGGCCCTTCCCAGGTTGCCCGTGCCCAGCACCACCACTGTATGGCCCCGGTTGATGCCCAAAATCTCCCCGATCTCCTCCCGCAGGCTGTCCACCTTGTAGCCGTAGCCCTGCTGGCCGAACTCGCCGAAGCAGAACAGGTCCTGGCGGATCTGGGAGGCGGTCAGCCCCATGGACTTTCCCAGGGCGCTGGAGGAGATGCGCACCACCCCCGCCTCCTGCAGCTCGCACAGGTGGCGGTAATACCGGGGCAGGCGGCGGATCACCGCCGTGGATACTTTTGCATTTCGTTTCATGATTACGCTCCGTCTCTCCCGCCCCGAAGGGGGGTCACGATACCTTGTTATTCTACCCTATCCCTCCCCCGCTGTCAAATTTTTTCCCCGGAGGTAAACCAGGCGTTGTTTGCAATTTTTCTCTCCTTCTGGCATAATGGCTTCCACAAAGGCCGTCCCTTTCGGCCAGGAAAGGAAGGATCCCATGCAGGCAGAAAAAACAGGCGCCCTGATCCGGACCCTGCGGGAGGAGGCGGGACTCAGCCAGCGGGATCTGGCCCAGGCCCTTCAGGTCACCGCCCAGGCCGTCTCCAAGTGGGAGCGGGGGCTGGGCTGTCCCGACCCCTCTCTGCTGCCCCAGCTGTCCCGGCTGCTGGGTACGCCGGTGGAGGGACTCCTCTCCGGCACCCTGGAGACCCAGGACGGCAAAGGAGGCAGTATGAAACATCTTCTCTTCTATCTCTGTCCCCACTGCGGCAACCTGATCACCTCCTCCGGCCCCGCCCAGCTGTCCTGCTGCGGCCGGACCCTGGAGCCCCTCCCCTACCGCGCCCCTGACGCCGGCCACACCCTGCGCCGGGAGGAAGTGGAGGACGAGTGGCTGCTCACCTCCCCCCACCCCATGGACAAGGACCACTATCTGTCCTTCTGCGCCCTGGTCACCGGGGACCGGGCGCTGGTGGTGCGCCGGTGGCCCGAGTGGGATTTTCAGGTGCGGCTGCCCCGGCGGGAGCACGGCTTTCTCTACTGGTACTGTACCCGCCACGGGCTGTTCCGGCAGGTGATTTGATCAATGAAAAGGGAGCGCGGGAATTTTCTTTCCCGCGCTCCCTTTTTCTGTCTCTTAGTTCCAAAAATCCGTCTTCTGCTTCAGGCCGATGGAGGCGGCCCGGAACACCGGGTCCTTCCCCTCCCGCCGCTGGCGGGTATAGTCCTTCAGGGCAGCCATGGCGGTGCCTCCCAGGATCACGATGACGGGCAGGTTGATGATGGCCATGCAGCCCATGAGCACATCGGCCAGGTTCCACACCAGATCGAACTCCAGCTGTCCGCCCACGAACACCAGAACACAGGCAGCCGCCCGGAATATGTTCAGCGCGCCCCCTTTCAGGGTGCGCCCGGCGATGTAGTTGAGGCAGCCCTCACAGTAAAAGAGGTTGCCCAGCAGGGTGGTGAAAGCGAACAGCAGCAGGGCGGTGGTGATGAAGTAAGGTCCCACGCTGCCGAAGGTGGTGGCCAGGGAGGCCTGGACCAGAGGGGCCCCCTCCAGACCGCTTTTGATGTCGATGCCGGTGCTCAGGCACATCATGGCCGTGGCGGTGCACACCAGAATGGTATCGATGAACACTGAGAGCATCTGCACCAGCCCCTGCTTGACCGGGTGGGACACGCTGGCCGCGGCGGCGGCGTTGGGGGCGGAACCCACGCCGGCCTCGTTGGAGTAGAGGCCCCGCTTGATGCCCTGCATAACGGCGGAGGAGCCGAAGCCCACCGCCCCGCCGAAGATGGCCTGGAAGTCAAAGGCGTCCCGGAAGATCCGCTGGAGCACTCCGGGAATGGCGTCCAGGTTCAGCACCATGACCACCAGGGCCATGAGGATGTACAAAATCCCCATGACCGGCACCAGCACCCCGGTGACCCGGACGACGCGCTTGGCGCCCCCCAGCACGCACAGGCCCACCAGCAGGGCCAGCACGGCGCCCCCCGCCAGGGTGACCACGCTGAACTTCCCTCCCAGCAGGGACACATAGCCCGCCTGCTCATAAAAAGGATAGCTGGTAAAGCTGTCCAGCAGGTTGAAGGAGGCCACCATGTTGAAGCCCCCGGCATAGGTGGCGATGAGGACAGCGGCAAAGATCACCCCCAGCAGACGGCTGTGGAGGGTGGCCTCGATGTAGTAGGATGGCCCGCCGTAGCTGCCCCCCTGGGGGTCCCTCTTTTTGTAGATCTGGGCCAGGGTACTCTCCACAAAGGCAGATGCGCCTCCCACGATGGCGATGAGCCACATCCAGAACACCGCCCCGCAGCCCCCCACGGCAATGGCGTTGGCCACCCCCACGATGTTGCCGGTCCCCACCCGGCTGGCAGTGGACACCATGAGGGCCTCGAAGGCGGAGACGGCGTTCTCGTCCTCCGATTTCTCCTCCACCACCCGGATGGACTCGGGCAGCATGCGAAGCTGAAGGAGCTTCCCCCGCAGGGTGAAATAGAGCCCCACCCCCAGGAGCATGATGATGAGGATGTAGCTGTACATGGCGTCGCTGACCGCTAAAATCAGCTTCAGAAAAGCGTCGTACATGGGCTTTCCCTTCTCTCTCTCATTTCCCGGACCACCCGGGAAATGCCCCGGATGCCGGGTAAAATTATACCATGTCCCCCCAATTTTGACCAGAACATTCTACATCAGCCTTAAAATCTCCTTTTTCAGCCGAGCGATGATCCGCTTCTCCAGACGGGAGATATAGGACTGGGAGATGCCCAGAAGGTCGGCCACCTCCTTCTGGGTGCACTCCCGCCGTCCGTCCAGGCCGAAGCGCAGGGTGATGATGTGCTTCTCCCGGTCCTCCAGCCGCTCCAGGGCCTGGCGCAGAAGCTGCCGGTCCACATCCGCCTCCAGGGGCTGGACCACCAGGTCCTCGTCGGTGCCCAGAATGTCGCTGAGCAGCAGCTCGTTGCCGTCCCAGTCGGTGTTCAGGGGCTCGTCAAAGGACAGCTCGCTTTTCTGGTTGGCCGTCTTGCGCAGGTACATCAAAATCTCGTTTTCGATGCACCGGCTGGCGTAGGTGGCCAGCTTGATGCTCTTGGCGGGCTGATAAGTGCCCACCGCCTTGATAAGACCGATGGTCCCGATGGAGATGAGGTCCTCGATGTGGATGCCGGTATTTTCAAAGCGCCTGGCAATATAGGCCACCAGACGCAGGTTGTGCTCAATGAGCCTGTTCCGGGCCTGGGGATCTCCCGCCTCCAGCCGGGCGATGAGCTCGGCCTCCTCCGCCCGGTCCAGAGGGGCGGGGAGGGTATCGCTGCCCCCGATGTACATGATTTTCCCCGGCTGGCTCAGCCCCAGACGGGTGAGGAGGGCATCCAGCCGCTCCTTGAGTTTTATGTAAAGCAGTTTTCCTTTCATATTCCATCCTCCATGGGCCCGATCAGGGCCCGGTACCCGCCCCCGTCGGACACGGGGGTTGGGGACAGGGCCACCAGAACCGGACCCCTCCCCTGCCCGTCCACCTCCAGGCTGTCTGCACGCACCGCCAGCAGAAGCCCCCGGTCCACCCCCACCGAGCGGTAGGGCAGCAGACGAAAGCGCCCCCGCCAGGGGCCCGTTCCCAGGCGCTCCACTCCTCCGGCAGGGTCCCGGAGATCAGCGGGACCGGGGCGTCGGTCCCGGGGGAACAGGTCCCGGAGGGCCTCCCCTTCGGCCACCACCACCCCCCGTCCGGACACCGGGTCGGTGAGGGTGTTGCCCGTGTCCACCAGGGCGGTGAGCTCCACCCTCCGCTCCTCCAGCCGCAGCACCGCCCTGGCCAGCTCCCCGCCCGTGTGGCGGCCCAGCCGCCGGAATACCAGGGTTATGACCAGATAGCACACCGCCGCCGAGAGGAGGACCATTTTAAAATCCATGGGGGAGTAAAAAACTCCCCTTCCCAGAGACAGCCCCGTGCCCCCCATCAGGCCGATGGCAACCACTCCCCCCCCGAAGGCGCAGGTGAGAGCCACAAATAAGATCCC
>CALWOR010000021.1 GCA_944383205.1 uncultured Oscillospiraceae bacterium
CCCGATCGGCTTGAATTCAGAAGACCAAAACAAAAGACGATGTACGAAATTGCTTCATACATCGTCTTTTGGCCTGCCCGAAGCCGAAGCGCAGCCCGGCGTGCCGGGGGCACACCGGGTCGCTGCGGGTCCCTTCCCGAGAGGGCGAGCCTTTGGCGACGCCCGATCGGCTTGAATTTAGAAGACCAAAACAAAAGACGATGTACGAAATTGCTTCATACATCGTCTTTTGGCCTGCGGGTAAAGTCTGAATGTCGCCACAGTCCTCAGCCGCATTCATGGAAGCGATCCCAAAACGGCCCTTCTGGGCCGCGCCGCTTTTGCGGCGTAAATTCGCAGCGAAGCGGAGAATTGCGCAGGGGCGGCTTTGCCGACCCCGAGCATTCAAATGCCGAAGGGTGGAGCCGCCCTGCAGGCGGCGGAACCCAAAAAAAGAAGCACCTGCTAAGCAGGTGCTTCTTTTTTGGCACGCCCGAAGGGACTCGAACCCCCAACATTCAGAACCGGAATCTGACGCTCTATCCAATTGAACTACGGACGCTTATTTCATTTGCGCTCCGCTATTATAACAGAAAAAATCCCCTTTGTAAAGGGGAAAATCTCCACTTCTTTTTTGGTCCCTTTCGACACCTTTCCCCATCTCATTTGGTGGAGACAGGCTATACTGAAAAACGGTACCCCAGCAGGGTGCCGGGGTACCGCCTGTCCTTATCGATAGGAGTCGGCCAGGGCCTTGAATTTCTCCAGAGAGCGCTCCAGCATCTCGGTCTGGACACAGTAGGAGATGCGTACATGACCGGGGGCACCGAAGCCGGTACCGGGGACGATCAGCAGGTCAAACTTCTTGGCCCGTTCGCTGAAGGCCAGATCATCGGGCTCCAGGCTCCGGGGGAAGAGGTAGAAGGCCCCGCCGGGCTGCACCACATGATAGCCCATCTCCCTAAGGGCATTCACCAGCAGTTTGGCGTTGCGCTCATAGACCTTCAAATCGGCGGTCATGTCACAGCAGATGGAGGTCACCTGCTGGAAGAGGCTGGGGGCGTTCACATAGCCCAGAGACCGCCCCGCGCCGGCCACGGCGGCGTACACATCATTCCCATCGGTCACATCCTCGGGCACCAGCACATAGCCCAGACGCTCACCGGGGAGGGACAGGGACTTGGAGAAGGAGTAGCACACGATGGTGTCCCGGTAGATACTGGGGATCCACTCAACCTTGAACCCCTCATAGACGATCTCCCGGTAGGGCTCGTCGGAGATGAGATAGATGGGGTGGCCGTACTCCTGGCTCTTCTTCGTCAAGACGGCCGCCAGCTGCTCCAGGGTCTGCTTGGAGTAGACCACACCAGAGGGGTTGTTGGGGCTGTTTACCACCACGCCCTTGGTGTGAGGGTTGATGGCCGCCTCAAAGGCGGCAAAGTCGATCTGGAATGCCTCGATCTCCGGGGGGATCAGCACCATTTTGGCGCCTGCTCCTTCAATGAACACCTTGTACTCAGGGAAGTAGGGGGCAAAGACGATAAACTCATCCCCGGGGCAGGTGAGGCCGTTGAAGACGCAGCACAGGGAGGCGGCGGCGCCTACGGTGATGTACAGGCGGTCTGCAGAATAATTGGTGCCGAACCGGCGGTTCAGGGAATCGGCAAAACGCTGGCGGGCCGCCTGGTCCCCCTGGGCGCTGGTGTAGCAGTGGATGATGTCGGGCTGCTCCTGAAGCAGACGGATGGCCGTCTCGTTCACCGCCGCCGGGGCGGGGACGCTGGGATTTCCGATGGAAAAGTCAAAGACATTCTCCGCGCCCACTTCTGCGGCCCGGATCTTTCCGTATTCAAACAATTCGCGGATCACAGACCGGGCGGTGCCCAGCCCCTTCATACGCTCAGATACCATGGTTCATGACCTCCTAAAATAAAACCGCCGCCGGGGCGGCCTGTTCTTGTGAGCCCCATTATAGCACAACGATTTATCCTAGTAAAGTATAAATTCTCCCACGCCCTGTCCCGCTGCGCCGGTCAGATGCCGGGCAAATGAATTTAAAAGAGTAAAGTATCTGGAAGAAACTGACCTTTACAAAATAAGTACAACAGGCTATAATCTAAAAAAATGCGGCTCCTTGCGAATCTGGGGGTGATGAGATGCAGGTGCTGACGGGAAAACCCATTATGGAGCAGATCGTGGCTGGACGGCTGTGCTTTTACCGGCGTCCCACCCCCTCCCCCCAGCTGTACACACAGAACAACTGGCGGCAGGAGATCACCCGCTTCCATCAGGCTCAGCAGGCCGCCATGGAGGAGCTTGGCTCCTTTTATATCACCGCCCGGGAAAAGGTGGGAGAGGCGGTAGCCTCCATCTTTAACATCCACAGTCTCATGCTGGAGGACCGGGACTATGTAGAGACCGTCCGCCGCCTGATCCAGGGCCGGGGCGTCACCGCTGAATACGCCGTACAGATGGCGGAGCTGAGCTTCTCCTCTGCCTTCTCCGCCATGGACAGCCCCTACATGCAGGCCCGGGCGGCCGACATACGGGATATCTCCCAGCGGGTCATCCGCGCTCTCATGGGCAACCGGCAGGAGCTCGGCATGGAGGCTCCCGCCATTCTGGTTTCCGATGACTTTCTTCCCAGCGAGGTCATGGACTTTGACCGAAACCGACTTTTGGGTCTTATCACCCGGAAGGGCAGTCTGGACAGCCATACCGCCATGCTTATCCGTGCCTTCCATATCCCATCCATGGTAGAGGTCAATCTGGCCCCCAAGTGGGAGGGCCATCTGGCCCTTATGGACGGTTACGACGGAAAGATTTATCTGGACCCCGAGCAGGCCCAGCAGGAAAAGCTGCGGGAGCTCTATCAGGCCAACGGCTGTCCCGTCCAATACGCCTCTGTCTGACCCCTACATCAAAGCGGGGACAGGTACCTCTCCGGTACCTGTCCCCATTCTTATTGCTTCCTAATTACTTTCCCGCAGTGCCGGGGCAGTATGTGTGGCACGCCTCCTCTCCCCGGAGGATGCGCAGGGTGCCCAGGGCCAGGGCCTCCATCTCGTTCTCCCCCGGGATGACCACCACCCGGCACAGGTTGTGGAGATAGTCGATGACCATACCGGTGAGCTTTTTGGAGTTGGCCAAACCGCCGGTGAGGATGACCGCGTCGATGAGCTCGGTAAAGCAGCCCAGCATAATGCCCACCCCCTTGGCGATCTGCAGGGCCTGGGCCCGATAGACCAGAGCGGCCCACTCGTCCCCCTGGGCGATGCGCCGCTCCACCTCCCGGCAGTCGTGGGTACCCAGCAGGGCGGACATGCCCCCCTCGCCCCGGAGCTTTTTCAGCATCTCGGACTTGGTGTATTTTCCCGAGTAGCACAGGTCCACCACATAGAGCATGTTGAGACTCCCCGCCCGGTCAGGGGAGAAGGGTCCGGCGTCATCGGACACCGAGTCGATGATCCGGCCGTGGCTGTGGGCGGAGATGGAGATGCCGCCTCCCAGGTGGGCCACCACCAGGTTCATATCCTCATATTTCCGCCCCATGGCCTGGGCATACTTGTGGCTGGTGGCCCGGGCATTGAGCACATGGCAGAAGCTGGTACGGGTGACCTCCCGAAAGCCGGTGACCCTGGCCTCGGGGAGCAGCTCGTCGCTGGTCACCGCATCGTAGATATAGGCGGGGATGTGAAGCGGATCGGCAAAGGACCGGGCCATGAGTCCCCCCAGATTGGAGGCGTGGTCAAAGACCGTGTGGTGGAGCAGACAGTCCTCCAGGTCATCGTCCACCAGATAGCCCCCCGCCACAATGTTGGGGATAATGCCTCCCCGGCCCACCACGGCAGAAAGGGAGGTCAGGTCGTAGCTCTCCTGGCCCAGCCACCCCCGCACCAGGGCCACCCGATAATCCAGCTGATCGTTCAGCTCCCGGTAGGGGGCCAGATCCCGGTTGGTATGTGGGATGCTCTTTTCCAAAATGGGCTTCTCATCCCGGTACACCGCCGCTTTGGTGCTGGTCGAGCCAGGGTTCAAAACCAAAATATCATATGCCATGGGTTACCTCCTCAGCTGCAGGCCGGCGCGGCCGGACCCCCCATGGCCGCGCAGATCAGAATGGACCAGTACTTCTCCCGGGCAGTGGCCCCCCGGGAATTGACAGTGATGGGCACCGTGGCCCCCAGGACCACCCCGGCCATCTCCCCGCCGGCCAAGCCGTAGAGAGCCTTACCCAGCACATTGCCTACGGCGATGGCGGGCACCAGCAGGATGTCCGCCTCTCCGGCCACAGGGCTCTGGTAGTGCTTGGCCAGGGCGGCCTCCCGGTCGGTGGCCAGGTCCAGGGAGATGGGCCCCTCCACTACACAAGTCCCGAAATTCCCCCGGGCTCCCTCCTCCTTCAGGAGGGCGGCCTCCCCAGTCTCGGCCATGGCATCGCTTACCATCTCCACCGCGCACAGAGCCCCCACCTTGGGGCAGTCATAGCCCAGAAAGCTGCAGAACTCCACGGCGTTCTTCAGAATATGCCGCTTCTGGTCCAGGTCCGGGGCCACTACCATCCCCCCATCGGTGATGAACAGGAGCTTGTGATAGCTGGGTACATCCAGAATGGCCACATGGGACATGACCCGACTTTTTCGGATGCCCCCTTCCCGGGAGACCACCGCCTTCAGCAGCGTGCCGGTTTGGAGCATCCCCTTGATCAGCATCTCCCCCCGGCCCCGGCGAATGAGCTCCACCGCCCGCCGGGCACATTCCTCCTCCCCGTCGGTCTCTACCACCTGGTCCTCTCCAAGCTCCTGACCAAGGCGCCGGGCAATGGACCGGATCTCCTCGCCCTTTCCCACAAGAACAGGGTGGATAAAGCCCTCCCGCCCGGCCTCGAACACCGCCTGGAGGGTATGCTCGTCATGCGCGGCGGCCACCACGGCCTCCTTCACCGGAAGATCCCGCAGCCTGTCCTTTAACTCGTGAAATCCGGCCAACTCCATTTAAAACGCCCCGTTTCCTTTTGTATATGATTTTATTTTACCATGTCCATTTTCAAAAGTATAGCTGAAATGCCCCGCCATTTTCAGGCGGCATTTGTATCAATCTTCCCCCTTGACGAACCTTGGAAAACTCTATATAATATGTAGCGCACCATTTCTCCGCTAGTGTGGCTCAGGGGTAGAGCAGCTCACTCGTAATGAGCAGGCCGTGGGTTCGATTCCCACCACTAGCTCCAGCTCGCCGCAGGCAGCAACGCTTGCGGCGAGTTTTCCTTGAATTTGGAAATTCCGCCTAATTATTAACATTTCTTTAATTCCGACGGTTTTTTCTCTTTCATGCTTGCAAATAAAATTTCTGTCTGGTACAATAATAAATTGTATGGATATGCCGTATGAGACGGCACACTCTTCGGGCCCGGTCTGGCCTGTGTCAAGGAGATTGGATACGAATGGATAAACAACAGAGAGAAGCTCGGCGCCACCAGGAAGATGTGGCCCTGACCCGCGCGCTGCTCTGGATCGCGGCGGCTGTGGTTCTGGAAGGTCTGCTGGTGCTTGTCAACCGTTTCTATATCAACTACTATGTGGACGAGATCGAGATCGTCGTCGCCCTTCAAAGTCTTTTGAAGGTGGTCCGTATCGCCGGGCTTGTTCTGGCAGTGCTCTCCATCCTTTGGGCTGTTCTCCGCCTTCGGAAAGAGCAGGCGGTGCTTCTCCCCCTCTGCCTGGCTGCGGGAGGCGGCGCGCTGACTATTTGCTCCCATGTGGTGCTGAAGTACAAGGACACCGGGATGTCCATGCTCTTCTGGCTGGTGGTGGCCTGGGCCGTGCTGGCCGTGGTATACTATATTTACCAGAAGGAGTTTTTCCTCTCCGCCGCCGCCACGGGGATGTCCATCCTGGCTCTGTGGTTTGTGCGGTACGCCGGCGGCGCGGGCTATGAGGTAGCCCTGCTTCTGGTGGCCATCGTTCTGGTACTGGCCGTTGCCCTGTTCCTGAAGAAGCACGACGGGGCGCTCCCCCTGAAGACCCCTGTCCCCTTCCTTACTCCCGGTTGCTCCTACAGTGTGATCCTGGCCAGCTGTCTGGCCAGCATAGTCGTTGTGGTGGCCGCCCTGGTGGCCGGTGCCGCTGCGGCTTACTATCTGATCTTTGTAATGCTGGCCTGGATTTTTGCCCTGTTTGTCTATTACACTGTAAAAATGATGTGATCTTACTGGAAAAGAGGTTCCGCTCGACAGAGCGGAACCTCTTTTTTTATCTCTCTCCCATCCGGTCGATCTTCTCCCTGCTGACCTTCAGAAACAGTCCCGCTGCCGCCAGCAGCGTAAGCCCCTCCCCCACCAGCAGGCACAGAAAGGACCATTGGGGACAAGCGTTCACCAGCACCCAGGCTGCCGGCAGCGGAAGAAGGGCATATCGCAGGACCGCCGCCCCCAGAGAAAACCGGCTGCAGCCCAGGGACTGAAAGGCGGCGGAGAGAACGACGGTAGCCGCCGCCGGCAAAAAGGCCAGGGCAGCCATGCGAAGGGCCGGGACCCCCATGGCCATGGCTTCCTCCCCCGCCTGGAAGCACAGCTTCAGCAGGGGACCCGACCACAAGAACAGAGCCGCTGCACCTGCCAGCGCGGTACCCAGAGCCAGCTCAAGGCCAAAACGGACCGATGCGGACACCCGCCGCCGCTCCCCCGCCCCGAAGTTGTAGCTGATAATGGTCACCAGTGCGTTGTTCACGCTGAACACCGGCATGAACACAAAGGTCTGCAGCTTGAAGTAGACCCCCAGTATCCACACCGCCGTCTCTGACCACAGCTTTAAAATGGCATTGAGGCCCAGGGAAGTCACGCCGGCCAGAGACTGCATCAACACCGCCGGGGCAGCGATGCGCACATACTCCGCCGCCAGCTCCCGCCGGAAGCGGAGGCCCCGGCGGCAGAGGGGAATCCGACCGCCCAGCCCCCGGACCAGGAAGCAGCCGATCACTCCCCCTGTCATCTGCCCGATCACAGTAGCCGCCGCCGCTCCGGCCACTCCCATTCCCAGATTGAAGATGAGGATTGGGTCCAGGATCAGGTTGAGCACCGCCCCGGAGCCCTGAATGATCATAAAGCCCGCCGGGCGGCCCGCCGCCTGCATCACCCGCTCCAGAGGAAACTGGGTGCACACCCCAAAGGACAGGCAGCAGCAGATACGCAGATAGGCTGTCCCCATCGCCGCCACCTCCGGGTCCCCGGTACAGGCGCTCAGATAGGCCTCCGCCCCAAAAACGCCGAAGGCACAGAACAGCGCCCAGCACCCGGCGTAAAAGGCCAAGCCGTGGTACACCGCGTCCCGGGCGCCCGCCCGGTCTCCCTCCCCCAGGCACCTGGACAAAATGGCACTGAACGCCGCCCCTGTACCCACACAGAAGGCCACCATCAGGGTCTGGATGGGATAGGCGTAGGAGAGGGCCAGAAAGGCCCGGTCGCTGATCCTGGCCACAAATATGCTGTCCACCAAATTATAGACCGCCTGGATCAGCATGGACACCATAACGGGCCAGGACATACGCAGGACCAGCCGCCCAACCGGCATGGTACCGAGAATATTTTCCCGCTGAACCACCGCTCCCCCTCCTTCTTCATAAAAAAAGGCCGCTTACGCGGCCTTTTGAAAGATCCTCAGATCAGATTCTTCTCCGTCTCCTTGTCAAAGAGATGGACGGCCTCGGGCCGGAAGGTGAAGTTCATCTCGGTGCCGTAGGTGATGCCGCCCCGCAGCTCCTTGGGCAGGTCGGCGGTGGGCACACGGAGCACGATATCCTTGCCGTTGCTGTTCACATGGAGATAGTACTCACTGCCCATCATCTCGGACACTTCCACGGTGCCGGCCAGAATGCCGTCGCCGCTCTCAGAGGTGAAGCGGATGTGCTCGGGACGGATGCCCAGAATCACATCCTTGGCCTCGGTGCCGGTGAGGGCCTTCTGATCCTCCTCCGTCAGACCGATATAGGTGCCGAACAC
The DNA here is from genome assembly GCA_944383205.1 of uncultured Oscillospiraceae bacterium. Lineage (GTDB taxonomy): Bacteria > Bacillota > Clostridia > Oscillospirales > Oscillospiraceae > Lawsonibacter. The sequence goes on from CALWOR010000021.1 coordinate 7,976, forward strand.
ATCGGCGTGGTAGGCGCCCTCGCCGTCCTTGACCAGCTTGGCGTCAAAGAAGTTCATCTGGGGCGTGCCGATGAAGCCGGCCACAAAGATGTTGATGGGGTGGTCGAACACATCCTGGGGGGTGCCGATCTGCTGGATATAGCCATCCTTCATGATGACGATCCGGTCGGCCAGAGTCATGGCCTCGGTCTGGTCGTGGGTCACATAGACAAAGGTGGTGTTGATCCGCTGACGCAGCTTGATGATCTCGGCGCGCATCTCGTTACGCAGCTTGGCGTCCAGGTTGGACAGAGGCTCATCCATGAGCAGTACCTTGGGCTCCCGGACGATGGCACGGCCGATGGCCACACGCTGGCGCTGGCCGCCGGAGAGAGCCTTGGGCTTGCGGTCCAGATACTGGGTGATCCCCAGGATCTCGGCGGCGTCGCTCACCCGCTTGTCGATCTCGTCCTTGGGCACCTTTTTCAGCTTCAGGGGGAATTCCATGTTCTCTTTGACCGTCATGTGGGGATAGAGGGCGTAGCTCTGGAACACCATGGCGATGTCCCGATCCTTGGGCTCCACATCGTTGACCAGCTTGCCGTCAATGCGCAGCTCGCCCTCGGAGATCTCCTCCAGACCGGCCACCATCCGCAGAGTGGTGGACTTGCCGCAGCCGGAGGGACCGACCAGAACGATGAATTCCTTGTCGGCAATGTCCAGGTTGAAGCTGTGTACCGCAGTCACCGCGTTGTCGTAGATCTTCTTCACATTGGTCAGGGTAACAGTTGACATGTTTCAAGGCCGTAGTCCCCGGGCCTCCGCCCAGGTCCCTTCCCGCCGGAGGGGTCTTTTTACCTCCGGGAGTTTACGACAGGTCTCCACACTGCCGCACCGCCGGCCGGCGGAGCTTCCTCCTTCTTTTTCGGTACCCGTCCCTATGAAAATGGAGTAGGGTTCGGGCCCTGGATTATGATTGAGCCTCCCGGCTTACAGAGAGCCGGAGACCACTTCGCCGTGGTAAATGACCGCCTTCAGATCCAGGTGTTCGTCCAGAATGGCCGCGTTGGCCTCCTTGCCCACATCCAGACTGCCCAGGCGGCTGTAGATGCCCAGCACCTTGGCCGGGTTCACCGCCGCGGCGGTCACCGCGTCGGCCAGGGGGATCCCGAAGGACACCGCCGTCTTCAGGCAGGCCATCAGATCGGACACTGAGCCTGCCAGGGTATTGGGGTCGTCGGCCATGGTGGCCCGGTTTCCGTGGACCTCGATCTCCTGGCCCCCGAAGGGGTAACGGCCGTCGGGCATGCCCGTGGCCCGGAGGGAGTCGGAGATCAGGATCACCCGGTCGCTGCCGAAAAGCTTGAACACCGCCCGCACCACCGCGGGGTGGATGTGGACGCCGTCACAGATGAGCTCCACCTTCACATCGGGGTAGTCGAAGGCGGCCCCCACCACGCCGGGAGCCCGGTGGGTAAAGGGAGGCATGGCGTTGAAGAGGTGGGTGGCCTGACGGGCCCCGGCCTTGTAGGCGGCACAGGCGGTATCATAGTCAGCGGTGGTGTGGCCCAGGCTGACGGTAACGCCGTCCTGCCGGGCGCTCTGGATAAACTCCAGGGAACCGGGCTGCTCCGGGGCCAGAGTGACCAGCTTCACCAGGCCCCCTGCCGCCTCCTGGAGGCGGTGAAGCATGGCGGGGTCGGGGTCGTGGATGTAGGCGGCGTTCTGAGCCCCCTTCTTGGCCATGCTCAGGAAGGGTCCCTCCAGATGGAGGCCCACCAGCTCCGCCCCGCCGGAATTTTTCTCCCGGTGGGCGGCGGCGTTCTGACAGATTTTCGTCAGCTGATCCTCTCCCAAAGTCATGCCCGCGGGGCAGATCTGGGTGATACCCCGGCTGAGCTCATAGTCGGCCATCTTCTGAAGGCCGTCGGGGGTGGCGTCGGAAAAGTCCTCCCCCACGCAGCCGTGGAAGTGGAGGTCGGTAAGTCCGGGGATCACATAGCAACCCTGAGCGGACACAGGACCCATGGCGTCCGGGGCGATGATCCCGTCCTGAACGCAGAAGTCCCGGGCTACGAACCCCTCCTTCGGGTCAAATACCAACGCGTTGGTAATTTTCATGAATTGTTCTCCTGTCTTAGCAGTACTTGGCAATGGCAGCCTTGATCATCTGGGCGCTCTCCTCCACCACAGCCGCGTCCTCGGGGACCAGTGCGGCCAGGGGCAGCCGGACGCCGCCGCAGTCAGGCCCGCCCAGCTTCACCAGCACGGCCTTGATGACGCCGTACATATTGCCCTTGGCGGAGCACAGCTTGTAGATGATGCGGCAGCACTCGTTCTGGATCTCCCGGGCTTTCTCCATCTCGCCGGCCAGGAACAGCTCCCGGATCTTCAGGAACAGCTCGGGCATGGCGCCGTAGGTGCCGCCGATGCCGCCCACAGCCCCGGCCGCCAGACCGGAGAGAAGCTGCTCGTCGGGCCCGTTGAAGACGATGGCCCCCTCGTCCGTCCACATCTGGATGTCCTGCACCGGCATGGAGGAGTTCTTCACGCCGATGACCCGGGGGTTCTTCTGCATCTCCTTGAGCAGGGGGATAGACAGGGCCACGCCGGCCAGCTGAGGAATGTTATAGATGACAAAGTCAGTATTGGGAGCGGCGTCGGAAATGTCGTTCCAGTACTTGGCCACCGCGTGGTCGGGAAGGTGGAAGTAGATGGGAGGAATGGAGGCGATGGCATCCACCCCCAGGCTCTCGGCGTGGGCGGCCAGCTCACGGCTGTCGGCGGTGTTGTTGCAGGCCACATGGGCGATGATAGTGAGTTTGCCCTTGGCCACGGCCATCACATTCTCCAGGACCACCTTCCGCTCTTCCTTGCTCTGGTAGATACACTCGCCGGAGGAGCCGCCCACATAGAGGCCCTTAACGCCCTTGTCAATGAAGTACTGAGTGAGCTCCCGCACAGCCTTGGGAGAAATGGCCCCCTCGGCGTCATAGCAGGCATAGAAGGCGGGGATAATGCCCTGGTATTTGCTGAAATCTTTCATGGTGTAACCTCTAATCTTAAAAATTTTGCCTTACGGCATAAGAGACAACCGGACCTATCAGCCCTTGACCGCGCCCATGGCGATGCCCTGGGTGAAGTACTTCTGGAAGGCGATGAAGACGATGATGATGGGAACGGCGGCCAGAGCGGCGCCGGCCATAATGAGGCCGAAGTCGGAGCTCATCTCACCCTGAAGGTTGGAGATGGCCAGAGGCAGAGTCCACTGGGTGTCGCTCTGGAGCATGACCAACTGGAGGAAGTAGTCGTTCCAGGTGTTGACGAAGGTGAAGATGGCCAGAGCGCCGATGCCCGGCTTGATCATGGGCAGCACCACGGTGATGAAGGTGCGCAGCTCTCCGGCGCCGTCTACCCGGGCGGCCTCCAGAATCTCTCCGGGGATGGTCTCGGCAAACTGCTTCATGAGGAACACGCCGAAGGGCCAGCCTACCGTGGGCAAAATCACCGCCCACAGGGTGTCGATGAGGCCCATGAGGGTCATTTCCTGGGCCAGGGGGATGACGATGACCTGCTTGGGCAGGGCCATGGCACAGATGATGATGGTAAAGAGGATCTTCTGGCCGATAAACCGCTTCTTGCCCAGAGCGTAGCCCGCCAGAGCGGCGGTGATACAGGTCAGGACCATGGCCGCCACGGAGATGAACACGATGTTGAAAAGCCACAGGAAGGCGGGCCGGTCAAACAGCTTCTGGTAGTTGGCCATGGTGGGCTCCATGGGGAACCACACCGGCTCCTTGGCGTTGATGGCGATGGCGTCCTTGAAGGAGCCGGTGACGATCCAGTACAGTGGGAACAGGAGGAACAGGGTCAGAACGATCAGTACCACCACGGCGAAAATCGTATATCCCCTGGAGTTTCCTGTCAGATTTCCGGATTTTTTCGGCTTGACAGCCGCTGCGTTTGTACTCATATCCTCACTCCTCCCTTAATCCGTCTTCGCCACTTTGAACTGGATGGCGGAGAAAATGGCGATGATGACGGCCAGAACCACACCGATGGCGCAGGCCAGGCCCAAGTCATTGAGCCGGTAGGCGGTGTCGTAGACCTGGTACATGATGGTCATGGTGGAGTTGAGAGGACCGCCCTTGGTCAGCAGCTGGATCAGAGCGAAGCACTGGAAGCTGTTGATGGTGGTAATGACCAGCACATAGAGGGTGGTGGGCATGATGGAGGGCCATTTGATCTTCCAGAACACCTGGAGTCGGGTGGCGCCATCCACCTCGGCGGCCTCGATGATAGAGTTGTCCACATTGCCCAGGGCCGCCACATACAGCACAATGGGCTGTCCGATAGAGGTGGTGAACAAAATCAAAATGATAAACCAGATTGCTGTCTTCTGATTGCCCAGCCAGTCAAAGCCGGTAGTACCGGCCACCTGGTTCAAAACGCCATTATAGGGGTGCAGGATCCACTTCCACACCACGGTGATGGCTACCGAGCCGGTAACCACCGGCAGGTAGAACACGCAGCGGAAGAAAGAACGGGGCACAGCGTGCATCTTGTAGATGGCGGAGCTCACCCAAAGGGAAAAGGCCGTGACGGTGGGCACGGCCACCACCACGATGAGAACAGTGTTCAAAAACCCTTTATGGAAAACGGGGTCCTGGAACAGCTTGATGTAATTATTCAGGCCGGCAAACCCCTTCACACCACCCAGGCCGTAATCGGTCAAGCTATAGTAAACACAAATAAACATGGGTACGACCACAAAGGTCACGAAAAACAGCAGGCTGGGCAGCAGGAACAGGTAGGCTGAAGTGGTCTCCCTGCGGACCAGAGCCCGGCTCATGCCGGAGTGCGGGGACGGGGCCTTGGTCTTTTTGGGCTTGCTGCCGGCATCAGCCACTGTGGTATTCTGCGCCATAAATATCTCCCCCTCTTGGTTCAGAATTTTCTTGCCTCCGCCGCAGCGGAAAACTTGTGCCCGCCCCCTCTCATCAGGGAGCGGGCACAGATCGCTCAGATTATGTCAGGATCGTGATCGTGCTCAGCCAATGTTGGCGTTGGCCTGGGACACAAAGTCATCGGCTGCGGTCTGAACATCAGCACCGGTGGTCATGATCGCGGCCAGCATGGGCCACCACAGAGCGCGCTGCTCGGTCCAGCCGCCGGTCAGGTTGTAGTAACGGCCCAGATATTCGTTCATCAGGGCGAAGGGAGCGCGGACATCGGCGTCCTCAGCGTCGGCGTAGACATCGCCCCAGTCGGAGTGGACGGGGAAGAAGCCGGTGGTCTTGACGGCCTCAACGCCGGCGGTCTGATCGTTGCACACGAAGTCAACGAACTTCTTGGCGGCGTCGATCTTGGCCTGGTCGCCGTTGTCAAACACACCGAAGCCGTAGGGGCCGGCCATCTCCAGCTCGGGAGTACCGTCGTCAGAGGGGAAGGCCATGGCGAAGGGGGTGAACTGGGTCTGAGCGGCGTACTGGGCATAGTTGGAGTAGTTCCAGCAGAAGGTGACAGCGCAGGTCTGGTTAGCAAAGGCCTGGAGCTCATCAGCGGCAGCAAAGCTGGCATTGGCAGACATAGAGCCGTTGTTGACCATATCCTGCAGCAGGGTCAGAGCCTTCACATTGTTGGCGCTGTTGGCGTTGTAGGAGGAACCGTCCTCGGTGACATAGTAGTCGGAGTACAGGTTATTCACCAGAGCGCGGGTGCCCTGGTCGCCGCCCTGGGCGCCGCAGTAGATGATGCCGGGCACGGTGATGTCGATGGTACCGGCAGCGGCGGCGTCACGGACAGCCTCCATGGCCTTGACGAAGTTGTCGGTGGTCCAGGTGCGGGTGGTCTCGTCCAGGTACTGCAGGGCGCCGGCGGCCTCAAAGGCCTCGTAGTTGATGGCCATGCAGTGAGCGGCCGCGCTCAGGGGGTACAGATAGTACTTACCATCCAGCTGGGACACGGAATTGATGCCCTCGGCGATATCGGAGCCGCTGGCGGTCCAGAGGTCGGTCAGATCCACCATCAAGCCTTCACGGGCGTAGTTGCCCACGATACGCTCAGGACCCTCGAAGATGATGTCGGGGCCGCTGCCGCCGCTGATGGCGCTGGTCAGCTTCTGGTCGCCGTCCTGATAGTTGATGGGAGTGACGGTAACCTTGATGTCGGGATTGGCCTCATTGAAAGCGGCAATGATGGAGTCCCAGTTGGAGGCCTCGGTGAAGCCGCCGATGTTGAAGGCCCACAGAGAGATCTCAGTGGCGCTGCCGGAGGTGCTGGAGCCGCCGGAGGCGGCACCGGAACTGGCCTGGGAACTGCTGGTGCTGCCGCCACCACAAGCGGCCAGGCTAAGGGTCATCGCCAGGGCGAGACCCAGAGCAAAAATTCTTTTGAGTTTCATCTTTCATTTCCTCCTCAAAAAATTCGATAAATTCCCACATTTTTTCGCGGGCCTATCTGTTAGAATTGTACAAGACAGCCTCTCTTTTGTCAAGGGTTTCTGGGAAATAATTTCCTTCCGCCCATTGATTCATTGATTTTCTGCAATATTTTATAGAATATTGTCCGACACTGAGAATTGATAAATCTTCATTCATAAAAATCCATGAGCCATGACATCAAAACCGTGTTTTTTTCTTCTTATTCTTCATCATTTTCCTCTCTCCCTCGCACATAATTAAAAAACAGGCCCCGTATCAACACAGGGCCTGTAGAAAGAAATGCTTTACTTGTCCAGAATCTGACCGATCATCTGGTCCACCATGATGAGGCAGCGGGGCAGGTGGAAGGGGCCCTTGAAGGTGGAGCCCTTGGTGGAGGGCATCGTGGGCAGGCCGTCCCGGCGGAGATAGCCGTACCACTCACCGTACTCGGGGTCGGCGAAGTGGGCCTTGCAGTAGTCCAGGGTCTTCACAAACCACTCCAGGTACTTCTCCTCTCCGGTGTCCCGGTAGAGCATCATGGAGGCGATGAGGATCTCATTGTGGGGCCACCACAGCTTCATGTCGTGCTCGTAGGCTTCCGGGGGCTTGCCCAGGCAGTCGATGAAGTACAGAAGGCCTCCGTACTCCTTGTCCCAGCCGGCCTCGATGGCCCAGTCGAAGATCTGGGCGGCCTTCTTCACCAGTTCCTTGTCCCCGGTGCGCTGGGCCTGCTCCAGCAGGAACCAGGACCCCTCGATGTCGTGGCCGGGGTTGACGGTGCGGCCCTCGGTGTAGTAGAGCCGGGGGGTGCCGTCCACATCCACATTCTCCAGCACGCACTTGAGCTCGGGCTTCACATGATACCGGAAGATCTCGTCCACGCACTGCTGGGCATACTGCTCATACATCTCTTTCCGCTCGGGGTCCACCCGAAGCATGGTGCCCGTCACATTGAGGATGATCATGGGCAGACCGAAGGCCCGTCCGGAGCGGGTCTCGGGAATGGTCTTGGGCCCCAGGCCGGTGGGGTCCTCCCCCCCGTGGCTCAGGCTCCAGTAGATGTCATAGGCCTTCCGGGCCCGCTCCAGGCACTCCCGCTCCCCGGTGACGCCGTAGTACTCGGCATTGGCCAGGGCATAGAAGGCCTCGGAATAAAAATACCGGCGCTGACGCAGAGGCTTGCCGTCCTCGGTGACGGTGAAGTACATCCGGTCCCCGGCCTGACGGTTGATGCAGTACTTCTCCATGAAGTCCAGGCAGCTCTTGCTGGCCTTCAGCCACTCGTCCTTCACTCCGTACACATGGCACAGATAGGCGAACATCCAGCCGCAGCGGCCCTGCATCCACACGCTCTTGTCGGTGGAGTAGATCTCACCCTTCCGGTCCAGACAGGTGTATACGCCGCCGTGCTTGGGGTCCATGCCGTTTTTCAGCCAGAACTCCACACTGATCTTCAGCTGCTTCTGTACCCAGGCGCGGCTTTCCTGAAGCGTTTTCTTTGTATCCATGTCAGACACCTCATTTCTAAAATAATCGGTGATTCCTCTTAAATCCGCTTTTATTAGTTTACCATCTTCTTCCGTTCTTTGCAAGGCGGCGGGCCCATTTCCCCCGGAAAAAGAATTGCGCCCCGGGGGTGACAAACCACGCCCCACCGTGGTATGATGGGGACACGGCGGGTTGTCCCGCCGCACTCCGCGGACGGCCCGTCCCTCCGCAAGAACTGGTGGTGTGCCCATGTTCGCCTCTTTGTTCAATTCCGAGGCCCCCTTCTGGCGCCTGATGAGTTCCCTGGTGGACATTCTGGCGCTCAGTCTGCTGTGGGTCTTTACTTCCGTCCCCATCGTCACCCTGGGGGCGGCCACCGCCGCTTTGTATGACGCCAGCGCCAAGTGTGTGCGCCAGGGAAAAAGCGGCGCTCTGTCCCGGTACTTCCACACCTTCCGCCGGGAGCTGGTCACAGGCCTCCTCATCACCCTTATCTTCCTGGTGGGGCTGTTCCTTCTGATGATCCCCCTGCGGTTTTTCTGGGCGGCGGTGGTGGCCGACCTGACGGGCGCCCGGGTGGCTCTGGCCGCCTACGCCGTCTTCCTCGTCTTTCCCCTGGGGGCCCTGTGCTGGGTCTTTCCCATTTTGTCCCGGTTCACCTTCACCCCCCTGGGGGCGGTAAAGGTGAGCTTTCAGTTCTCTCTCGCCTACCTGCCCCGGACCTTCCTGCTGGTGCTCACTCTGCTGGCGGCGGGTCTTGTCAGCGCCCTCTATTGGGCGCCGGTGCTGGTCCTGCCCTGCCTGGTGGCCCTGCTCTGGTCTCTGGTGATGGAGCCTCTCTTTTCCAGGCACGCTCCCGCCGACCCGCCCCGGGATGGAGAAGATTGACCGCCGCCCCCGAGCGGAGGCCCTTTAACACGAAAGGATGCTGTCTATGAAAACCATTTCCGCCGCCCTGCTCACCCAGACATTGGCCGGACTTTGTATTGAGGCCAACACCCACCTGCCTTCAGATGTGGCCGCCGCCCTGGAGCACTGGAAAATTCAGGAGCCCTGGCCTCTGGCCAAAACCACCCTGGGTCTGCTGGAGGACAACCTGAAGCTGGCCGAGGAAAAAAACCTGCCCATCTGCCAGGACACGGGTATGGCCTGTGTCTTTGTGGAGCTGGGCCAGGAGGTCCGCATCGACGGGGACTTTGAGCAGGCCATCCACGAGGGGGTCCACCGGGGCTACGGAGAGGGCTATCTCCGAAAGTCCATTGTGGCAGACCCCCTGCGCCGGGTAAACACCGGGGACAACACCCCCGCCGCCATCACCCTGCGCCTGGTCCCCGGGGAGGCGTGCAAGATTACCGTGGCCCCCAAGGGCTTCGGCAGCGAGAATATGAGCCGCCTGGGGATGCTCAAGCCCGCCGACGGGGTGGCCGGGGTCAAGAAATTTGTGGTGGAGACGGCGAGGCTGGCCGGCCCCAACCCCTGTCCCCCCACGGTGCTGGGCATCGGCATCGGCGGGAGCTTTGACAAGGTGGCCGCCCTGGCCAAGCACGCCCTGCTGCGCCCCCTGGACCAAAGGCACCCCGACCCCTACTACGCCGCACTGGAGGAGGAGCTGCTGGAGGAGATCAACGCCCTGGGCATCGGTCCCCAGGGCTTCGGCGGAAAGACCACCTGCCTGGGTCTGGCCATCGAGACCGCTCCCACCCATGTGGCGGGGCTTCCCGTGGCCGTGAATGTGAGCTGTCATGTGACCCGCCGGGCCACAGCGGTGCTGTAAGGAGGGTTTTGTATGGAATACAAACTGACCACGCCCGTGACCCGGGAAGACTTGGCCCCCCTCCGGGCGGGGGACACCGTTCTCCTCTCGGGTACCATCTACACCGCCCGGGACGCCGCCCACCTGCGGATGATGGAGCTGCTGGACCTGGGAGAGCCCCTGCCCTTCCCCGTGGAGGGCTCCGCCCTCTACTATGTGGGTCCCACCCCCGAGCGCCCCGGGGAGGTCATCGGTTCCGCCGGGCCCACCACCAGCGGGCGGATGGACGCCTACTCCCCCCGGCTTCTGGACCTGGGACAGGCCGTCATGATCGGCAAGGGGGCCCGGAATCAGGCCGTCAAGGAGGCCGTGGTGCGAAACGGCGCGGTCTACCTGGCCGCCCTGGGGGGGGCCGGGGCTCTGGCGGCCGCCAGCGTCAAGGCGCTGGAGGTCATCTGCTGGGAGGACCTGGGCTG